>CAINNT010000097.1 GCA_903851225.1 uncultured Chloroflexota bacterium | reverse complement strand
GCGGTGCCGTTCCACTACTGGACCCCAGACGCCTATCAAGGTTCACCGACGCCGATCACCGGGTACCTGTCGGTGGGCCCCAAGGTCGGCGCTTTCGTGCTCTTGATCAAGTTGTTTGTGATTGCCCTTGCGCCACTCGCCAGCCTTTGGATTCCCGTGATGGTCGTGTTGGCAGCGGCAACGATGACGCTCGGCAACTTGGTGGCACTCACCCAGAGCAACGTGAAGCGCATGCTCGCCTATTCGTCGATCGCACATACCGGTTACCTGATGGTTGGCATCGTGGCCGCAGGTGCAGGAGAGGCGGCGGGAATCGCAGGCGTTCTCTTCTATGCGGCGGCGTATGCATTCATGAACCTTGGCGCGTTTGCCTTCCTCACCGCGCTCCAGGGTCGACCTGGCGCCACCACCCAGCTCTCCGATCTCGCTGGGCTTGGCCGAAAACATCCGCGGATGGCGATCCTCGCGGTGATCTTCCTGCTGAGCCTCACCGGCATCCCGCCGACGGCTGGATTCTTCGCCAAGACCTACGTGATCCTGGCCGCTGTGCAGGCGGGTGGGCCAGCCACACTCCTCGCCGTCATCGCGGTGCTCAACGCCGCGATCGCCGCCTTCTACTACCTGCGCGTCATCGTCTATCTCTTCATGCGCGATCCGGCGGAACCAGCGGCTCAAGTGGCTGAGGGGCCGATGCTCCGAGCTGGCCTCCTCATTGCCGCCATCGGCACGGTGGCCCTCGGTCTCGCCCCAACGCCGATCATCGAGGCGGTCGTTCAGGCCCTCGCCACGTAGCCGCCGCCTCCACGCGGAGGCGTAACAATCTCGCCTTACGCGGGGCCACCTCCCTATCGCATCAGCGGGAATTCATATAAACTTCCGCTTCTATGAGCGCACAACAGGTCTCCGCGTTGCCAGCCGCCACGGGCGCCGCCGTCTCCCGCCTGGCGGGGGAGCGAGACGTCATCGAGGCGGCTCGCCGCGTGCACCGCGCCCTCGGCGATACCAACCGCCTCGAGGTGGTGCGCCGCCTCGCCGCTGGCCCTGCGACCGTCTCGGAGCTCATTGAGTTCACCGGCCTCTCGCAGCCGCTCGTCTCGTGGCACCTGCGCCGACTGCGCGCCGCCGGACTCGTCACCACCGAGCGCTCTGGCCGCGAATCGATCTGCACGCTTCGCACGGCAACCATCGCCGAAGGGCATGCGCTGATGCTCTCCGCCCTCGGGATCGCCGATCCCGCCGCCTGGATCGCCCCGACCGCAGCGCTCCCAAACGCAACCCCACTCGTTGATGCCGTTCGCGGCGAAGAGGCGTAGCCATGGCGAAGCGCCCTACCACCAAGAGCTCCAGCGGCAAGCGCGTGACACAGGGGAGTCTCCTCACCACGAGTGAGCGCACCAAGATCAAGCGCATCGGTGAACCGATTGCGCTGCTGCTCGGGCGAATCGGCTTCTCACCCGATGCGCTCACCCTTGTCGGATTCGGCATCGTGCTTATTGCCACCGCGCAGGTTGCCCTCGGCAACTGGGCTGTCGCAGCAGGCATCCTCATTGCCGGCACACTCTTTGATGGCCTCGACGGTACGCTCGCTCGCGCCACGAATCGCGTCACCGCGTTCGGCGCATTCTTCGATTCGTCACTCGACCGAGCTGCCGAAGCCGCAATCTACTCGGGCATCGTGTACAGCGCTGCGGTCATCGGTGACGTTCACATTGTGACTGCGGCAACGTTGGCCCTCGGAATCGGCTCACTCGTGAGCTATGTGCGTGCACGTGGCGAAGGCCTCGGAGTCTCAGCCCACGGTGGCATCGCGCAGCGCGCAGAGCGTGCCATCGTACTGATTCTCGGCTTGCTCGCCGCGGGTATCAGCGCGGAAACGAACTATTTGCTCTACGCGCTGCTCATCATCGTCGCACTCTCAGCCGTCACCGTGCTGCAGCGAATCTTGTTCATTCGCGCCGCGTTGACACCAGTTAGGCGTCGCGCATAGGGCGCCGAATGAATGCTCGCCGCCTGGCGTGAAACGGGCGGTTAGTGAAGGCGGACTCACTGGTGTGAGCTCGCAAAGCGGAATGGTCGCGAAAGCGACAGAGAAAGGGGTAACAGGAACATGGTAGAGATGAACGGGCCTCGCGCCCAGTGGAACGCCCGACCGGCGCCAGCCACGCCGATCAAGGCAGCGAATCCGATCCGCGTCGCGATCGCGGGCGTCGGCAACTGCGCCAGCAGCTTGGTGCAGGGCCGCTACTTCTACGCCGACGTGGCGAACGATGCAAAGGTCCCAGGGCTGATGCACGTCGACCTCGGCGGCTATCACGTGCGCGATCTTGAGTACGTTGCGGCGTTCGACGTCAACGTCACCAAGGTTGGCAAGGATCTTTCGGTTGCACTTGGCGCAGAGCCAAACAACACGTGGACCTTCCAGGAGATCCCAACGACCGGCGTGATCGTTCAGCGCGGGCCAACGCTCGACGGCATCGGCAAGTACCTCAAGGACGTGGTGAAAGAGTCACCAGAGAAGCCTGTTGACGTTGCCGCCGTGCTCAAGGAGCGCAAGGTCGACGTGCTCGTTGCCTACCTTCCGGTCGGCAGCGAAGAGGGAATTCGCTACTACGCTGAGCAGGCGATCAAGGCTGGATGCGCGTTTGTGAACGCAATCCCAGTGTTCATCGGTCGCGAGCCTGAGTGGCAGAAGAAGTTCGCCGCAGCAGGACTCCCAATCGTTGGAGACGACATCAAGAGCCAGGTTGGTGCAACGATTGCGCACCGTGTTCTTGCTCGACTCTTCGCCGATCGTGGCGTGCAGCTCGACCGAACCTATCAGCTGAACTTCGGTGGCAACACCGACTTCCAGAACATGTTGGAGCGCGATCGACTTGAGAGCAAGAAGATCAGCAAGACCAACGCGGTCACCTCGATCCTCGACGAGCAGCTCAGCGATGAGCAGGTGCACGTCGGGCCTTCGGACTTCGTGCCGTGGCTCCTCGACCGCAAGTGGGCAAACATCCGCCTTGAAGGGACAACCTTCGGCGGCGTGCCACTCACGGCTGAGCTGAAGCTCGAGGTGTGGGATTCGCCAAACAGCGCCGGCGTCATCACGGACGCCATTCGCTGCGCGAAGATCGGCCTCGATCGGAAGCTGGCGGGGACGCTCGTGGCGCCTTCGTCGTACTTCATGAAGAGCCCACCAATGCAGTTGCGCGACGATGTCGCCCACGCTGCAGTGGAAGCCTTTATCCGCGGCGAGGACAACCGTGTCCTCGATGGAACCCAGGTGACCAAGGAGGGGTACCCCACCTCCGAGTCGCTGAGCTCCGTTCGCGCCTAAGCGTTCCGCTGCGAGGCTGGCTTCGGCCAGCCCCGCCTTCACACCGGAGAGAGCCGTCGCACCCCGCAAGGGGGCGGCGGCTCTCCCCTACACTCGCTCAATGAGCGAACCACAGCAGCCCCAGGGGGCAGCCACCCCCTCGCCGCTCCGTCGCCAGGCGCCACGGCGTACCCCTGGCTACCTTGCTCGTCGCGCCTGGGAGCGCACCGTCTATGCCGGATACCGCCTCCTCATGGCCGTCATTGGACTCCTCCCCCCACGCCCTGTCGAGGCGCTCTTTGCCATCCTGGCGCCCCTCGCCTACCTCCTCTGGCCAGCCAAACGCCGCATTGCCGACGGCAACGCCGCAGTGGTCCTTGGTGTGGCTGATGCCGAGGGTCGACCACTCCCGGGGAGCGAGAAACTCGTGCGGGCACGCTCCCTTGCGAACTACCGAACCTACGGGCGCTACGCAGCGGAGCTGCTGCGACTGCCAAGCCGCACGCTCAAAGAGATCGCAGGGGATGTCGACTTGAGTGAAGCCGCGTTCATGGACGAATTTCGCGCACGGGGACAGGCCGCGATCTTTGTCGGCTTCCATGCAGGCAACAACGAGCTTGGCGCGGCATCACTTGGTGAACGCCGGTACGACGTGAATGTCGTTGCCGACGACAGCGCCTTCCCCGAAATGTACGAACTCCTTCGCCGCCTTCGTGCGTCGTGGGGGATCAAGGTGATCGACTGGAAGGCAATCCGCGAGGTGTTCACCGCGCTGAAGCGCGGCGGCTTCATTGTCTTGCTCAGCGACTGGGGATACAAACCCGACGGCATCCCGTGTCAACTCTTTGGCCGATGGACAACGCTCCCGAGTGGCCCCGCAGTGCTGAGTGCTCGCGGCAACGCGCCGATCGTGCCGTTCTTCGTTCGTCGCGAGACACCGGGAAGATTTCGCATTCTCTACGGCGCGCCGATCACCACGGCCGATGGATCTCCCGCATCACTGGTGCGCGCGACCCAAGCGACCGCTACGGCGATGGAGCAACTCATACGTACCGAACCACTGCAATGGAACTGCTTCAAGCCGATGTGGCCTGGCGCTGCCGAGCAGCAGCTGTTGGCAGAGGCTGCGCAGCGAATGGCAGGTGATACGTCGTCTAAACCCTCGAGTAGTGCTGCGCAATGAGCTCGCTCGTCGGCTACATCGCCATCGCCGCGCTATCGATTGTTTCGCGACTGCCTGAGTCGCTGCTCATCGGCATTGCACGCACCTGGGGGCGTGTTGGCCCAGCGCTACAACGCCAACGCGCCGCTAGGGGCCGAAAGAACCTCGCGCGTGTGTATGCATTTCGTGACAGAGTCGCGCCGACTACAGCAGCGCTGGATCGCGGAGTGCGACTCCTCTTCGAGCACCACCTCCGCTTCTATATTGAAACTGCGCGAGCACCGCGCCATGCGCGAAGGATCATTGCAACTCGGGTGACGCTTGAGAACGAAGAGGCGGTGCGCGCCGCATTTGTTCGCGGCGAGAAGGGCGCCATCTTCCTCGCCGCACACTTTGGCGCAATCGAGCTGCCGGGCAGCATTCTTGCCGACCGTAGTGGCATGCGCCCAGTGGCACCCATGGAAGAGCTGGGCAACGAGGTGTTGCAACGTTGGATGCTCCGCGTGCGCGGTGAAGGTCTCGGCCTGCGCATCATCGCTGCTCGTGGCGCAGCGGCAGTGATTGCCGAAGAGCTCGCCGCTGGTGGCATTGTTGGAATCGTTGGTGATCGGAACATCGTAGGGCGCGGCGTGCCCGTGTCGCTCTTTGGAGCACCAGCGCGTTTGCCAATCGGCCCAGGGCTCCTGGCGGTTGAGAACAATGCTCGGCTCTTTGTCGCGGCGGTGATCCGTGAGGAGAGCGGGCGGTACACGGGATACATTCGTCAGGTGCAGATCCCTGATCAGGGTGATCGCATGGAGCGCACGAAGGCGGCGTTGACCGGAGTGGCCGCTGCGTTTGAAGAGCTCATCAGCAAAGCACCTGAGCAGTGGTGGACGCTCTTCTACCCGATCTGGGACGATCCACAGCCATGAGCGCAGCCAAGCAACGATTCACTGGTGTGCAGGGGAGAGCTGACCTGCACATTCACACCATGGCGTCGGACGGCACCGCCGGCGTTGCCCAGGTGCTCGCGCGGGCCGAAGAGGTGCGTCTCGATGTGATTGCCATCACTGACCACGACCGCATCGATGCTGCAAGGGCGGCGCAAGCGATGGCGCTCAAGAACAAGTTGCGGGTGCAGGTGATCGTTGGTGAGGAGATCTCCACGTTGCAAGGACATGTGCTCGGCCTCTTCCTTGAGGAGCGAGTTCGACCCCTTCGTTCGCTGCGTCGCACCATCGCCGAGATCCACGAGCAAGGTGGCATTGCCATCCCCGCCCATCCGCTCTTCCCGCACCCGCTCTGCGCCCAGGCGGGGGCCCTGCGGGCGGTGGTAAACGACCGTGACCCAGCCTGCCGCCCCGATGCGCTGGAGACGTTCAACCCCACCATCTTCGGCACCTTCCCACGTGCTCGAGTGCAGCGGCTGGCCAAAGAGCTCCGCCTTCCTGGGGTCGGCTCCTCTGACGCCCACGTCCTCGAGGCGATCGGTCGTGTGTACACCACCTTTCCTGGCCGCTCCGCGACCGCCCTACGCCGCGCCATCTTGGCGGGCACGGTGAAGCCGGGGGAGGGTGAGGACCACACCATGTTGGAGAGTCCGGCGATCTTCGCGCGCCAGATGCTGCGCAACCTCATCGGACTCGGACAGGATCTACGGGGCGTCACTCGCCCAATCTGGACGCTCGGTGGCGAACGACATGGGCGCGATCTCGGTTACCCCGACAGCCACAAGCGGCCGGTGAGGCGAAAATGAAGATCGGTCTCGTCACCCCGTACGTCTACCCGATGCCTGGCGGCGTGAACGATCACGTTGGCAGCCTCTACCGTGTCCTCCGCGCTCGCGGCCACGACGTACGCATCATCACCAGCAGCCACGGCCTTCAGAAGTCGTCCGAGGGCGATGTGATCCGCATCGGCAAGGGCTTCAGTGTGCCATTCAACGGATCGATGGGCACCATCACGCTCAGCCCAAGCTACCTGCGTCAAGTGCGGGAACTGCTTGAACGAGAGCAGTTCGATGTGCTGCACTTCCATGAACCGTTCGTCCCGTTCCTTAGCCTTGTGGTGCTGACGCTTTCCAAATCTGTGAACATCGGCACCTTCCACGCATTCGGCGGGCTCTCACTCAGTTACGAGTTTGGCCGTCGCGTCATGGGCGATTATGCGAATCGATTGCACGGGCGCATTGCCGTCAGCCCGGCTGCTCGCCACTTCATCAGCCGCTATTTTCCGGGCGAGTACAAGATCGTGCCAAACGGTGTCGAGCCAAGTCGTTATCGCAGCGCGGTTCCGATCTCTCGCTATCGTGACGGAATCCCGAACGTGCTCTTCGTCGGCCGAATGGAGCCGCGTAAGGGTTTGATCCATCTCCTCCGTGCAATTCGCAAGATGCAGGTTAACGGCGAACAGGTGCGCCTCCTCATTGTTGGCACTGGTCCCGGCGAACGTGAGGCGCGTCGCTACGTGCTCACGCGACAACTGAACGACGTCGAGTTCCTTGGTCGTGTGAGCGATGCAGAGAAGGCGCAGCTCTTCAAAACGGCCGATGTCTTCGTCTCGCCGGCGACCGGTCGAGAGTCATTTGGCATCGTGCTGCTTGAAGCAATGTCGTCGGGTGCTCCGGTGATCTGCTCCGACATTCACGGCTATCGCGCCGTGGTGCGACGCGAGCGCGATGGCATCTTGGTTCCACCAGCCGACTCCGACGCGCTCGCCGAAGCGCTTGGACGTGTGATTCACGACTCAGAACTGAAGGCACGACTTAGTGCCGCGGGCCTCGAGCGATCAGAGCTCTTCACATGGGATCGCGTCGGCGCATCAGTCGATGAGTACTACGGGTTTGTGATTCGCCGTCTTGCAGAGCAGGGCGCTCTGCCGAGCGGCTTCAACGCACCGATCCCAGCGCCGCCAGGACCACGCCGCCGAAGCGCCTAACCGGCAGTACGGCGCGCGTTAGGCGCGTGCGAGGCGTGCGGCGAGCTCGCAGAGTAGCCGCGCGGTAAGGCCCCACACTCGTCGCCCTCCGGGAACGGGGATTACGGCGTAGCGGAGCAGTTGACCCTGCTCTTCAGCATCGATGACGTGCATTTCATGTCGTGGATCGAAGAGGCCAAGTTCGGCGCCGAGCGTCTCGGCAACCTCACGTGGGTCGGGCGTGATCTCCGGCGTTTGCGGTGCGACGGCAACGAGCACCTTCACCAGGAAGTTGCTCGCTGGCACGTACGCAGCGTCGAGGGAGCCCACAAAGCGAATGTCGTGCTCTGGATCGGCAGCATGAAAGCCCAGCTCTTCATGGAGCTCGCGGATCGCCGTCTCTTGC
>CAINNT010000096.1 GCA_903851225.1 uncultured Chloroflexota bacterium | reverse complement strand
CGCCGAGGAGCGCCGCCATGAGGCGGCCAACCGTCCCCGCAACCTGATAGCAGTAGAGATCGAGATCCGCATCGCTCTCAATGACCGGTCCAGCAAGGTCGCGCTCCATGCCATCAAGGAAAGCTCCGATCGCATCGATTGGAAGGGTAGGGGTGCGGCGTTGCAGGTCAACGAAGATCGCTAGTTCGTCACCCGGCGAGTCCATCACCGCTCCGGTGTCGACCCAGGTGCGAATTGCGGTGATGCGCTGCTGGGCATCAGCCCGTTGAGCGGAGCCACTCGGTGCCTCAAGGTCGACTAGGTCATCGAGGCGACGAAATGCGAGGTAGAGCAGGTTGATGTCGTTGCGAACGTCGCGCGGCAGGAAACGCGCGGCAAGGGCGAAGCTGCGCGCAACACGATCGATGGTCACCTGCGCTTCGGGAAGGAGGGTCGCCACGCGCGGATCGCGCCGGGGGGTCATGCAGCTACGGGCGAACGAGGTTTCCGGTCGGGCCGGTGGCGGGTGAGATGAATGGCGCTGGGTAGTCCCCACGAATTAGGTCTTGCGTGACCTGCGAAGTCAGGAGGGCGCCCGGCATGCCGGCCCCCGGATGGGTTCCGCCACCCACGTAGTAGAGGCCGGCGATCGCGCGGTCGCGGTTCGGCTGGCGGAAGTAGGCCGACTGCTGCAGCGACGGCTCCACGGCGAAGGCGTTGCCATCTGGCGCAAGGAGCTCGTCACGGAAGGTGAGCGGGGTCCACGAACGCTCCACGACGATCGAGTCGCGGAGCCCCGGCAGCCCCCAGTCTTCGAGCCACTCGAGGGTGCGATCGCGCATGCGTGGCTCCGCTTCGGCCCAGTCGTCGCCAGATCGCAGATTCGGCACGGGGAGCAGGATGGCGATCGAATCGCCGCCTGGCGGCGCCATCTCCGGTTCCGTGCGTGATGGCGCGTGAATGTAGACCGCGTTGCTTCGTGGCATTCGCCGATCTCGGGTCACATCTTTGATGAAGCCGTGATAATCGTCGCCCACCACAAGGGTGTGATGGAGAAGCTTTTCAAACTTCTTGTTGGTGCCCAGGTACATCATGTGCGCCGACATCGTGGTGCGCAGTGGGCGGAAGCGCCACGGGAGCGTATCAGGGGCATCGGGGAGGAGGGCGTTGCGTGCCGTCACATCGCCGTTGTAGATCACAAGGTCGGCGTGATGCACAACACCGTCTGCGGTCCGCACGCCCGTCGCACGCCCGTTGCGATGCAGGATTTGATCAACCTTGCTGTTGGCCTGAATTGACCCGCCCATCTTGGCGATGATCTTGCCGAACGATTCAATGATGCTGTAGACGCCACCTTCGGTGTACCAGATGCCGTCGGCGATCTGCAGGTAGGCGAGCGCTGCATAGATGGCTGGCACCCGAGACGGGTCGCCACCGATGAAGAGTGAATGGAAGCCGAACGCCTGCTGTACATGCGGCTCCTTGAAGAACTTGCCGACCCACCCTTCAAGGAAACGGATCGCATCGAGGCGCGCCATGGTGGGGAGGAGCTTGACGAAGTCCTTCAGGTTGAGGAAGTTCTGACGACCGGAGACGAGGATTCCCTCCCGGTGGATTGCCCCTGATGCCGCCAAGAACGCCTCCAGCTGATTGGCGTCGTCGTTGGAAAACTTGCGCATCTCGGCGAGCAGCTGTTCGCGGTCGCTTCCAAAGTCAAAGTGACGCTCTTCGCCCGTCCAGAAGATGCGGTAGCCCGGCTGCAGTTGGCGCAACCTGACGTGGTCTGACATCTTCTCGCCCGCGGCGGCATAGACCTCTTCGAAGAGCCACGGCATGGTGATGAGGGACGGGCCAGTGTCGAAGGTGTAACCACCCTCTCGGATCCGCGAGGCGCGGCCGCCGATTTCGGGGCGGGCCTCCAAGATGGTGACCTGCCAACCATCGGAGAGGAGGCGGATGGCCGTGGAGAGACCGCCGAAGCCGCTCCCCACGATGATGGCCGTTCGACCCCCTTGCGCCATGGACCCCCCTTCGACGGTGCGGTGGAGGCGGAGCCCCCAGTGACCACCATCGTAAGGGTGACGCGGGCGGCGCGCTGAGCACGAATTCCGCCACCGATTGACGAGAGCGCTCCGCGGGCGGATCATCCGCCCCCTAGGGAGGAGCAGCCATCCAATGAGTAGTGAACAGGCACGCGCTCGCGCTGCCCAGGCCTCCGACGAGGTCCTGGATCTCGCCAATGGCGCGGGGGGTCATGGCGCCGATGATGCCGCCGTTCGATCCGTCGATCGTGCCGCCGCGCTCCTGGTTTGCCTCGCCGACGCCGATGGCTCCGCCTCGGTCACCGATCTCTCTCACTCCCTCGACCTGCACAAGTCAACGGTGAGCCGACTCCTTTCAACGCTTGAGCGCCGCGGACTCGTAGAGCAAGATCGTGAGAGTGGACACTTTCGACTCGGCGTCGGCATCATTCGCCTGGCGCAGTCTGCAGAGCGCACCCTAGACCTGCGTTCGATCGCGCTCCCTGAGATGGAGGCGCTCGCCAAGGCGACCCACGAAACTGTCAGCCTCGAAGTATTCGACGGCGTAGCCGCCGCAGTTGCGATCTGCCAGATCGATGGGCCAAACCTCACACCGATGCCCGACATCACGGGGCGACCGGTGGCGATGCACGCCATAGCTTCAGGGAAGGTGCTGCTCGCTTCGCTCCCGGAACGCACCGTCCTCTCGATCGCTCGGCGCGGCCTGGTGGGGTACACGTCGCGCACCATTACCGACGCGCGTGCGCTCCTCGAAGAGCTCGCCACGATTCGCCGTCGCGGCTATGCCGTGGCGATCGGCGAGTGGGACGAACGAATCACCGCCGCAGCGGTGCCGATCTGCGATGCGCGCGGAACTGTCATCGCCACCGTAGTCGTGTGGGGCGCCGCTACACGCATCACGCCCGGCACACTCCCCGCACTCGTGACTGCGGCGCGCGATGCCGCTCAGCAGATCAGCACCAAGTTGGGCTGGACCGGCAGCCAGCGGCGTGCCGGTATCGTGCCGCACCTCAAAGAGGACGATGCAGAGGAGCGAGAGCACCAGGTGGAAGGCGACGAGGAGGCGGCCGGCTAGTGGGCGACGCACCAGAACAGCACGGGATCGAAACCTTTCAGGCAGAGGGGCACTCGTTTCCACCGGACGCGGCTACCGCTAGCGCAGCGAACGCTCGCGCCGACCTGTATGAGCGCGCTGCAGCCGACCCAGTTGCATTCTGGGCCGACCAGGCACGAGAGCTGCTGACGTGGCGGAAGCCCTTCACGAAGACCCTGGAGTGGGAGCGCCCATTTGCGAAGTGGTTTGACGACGGCGAGCTGAACGTTTCAGAGAACTGCGTTGATCGCCACGTTGCCGCTGGTCGCGGCGCGAAGGTCGCGTTCCACTGGATCGGCGAGCCAGGCGACCGACGCACCGTGACCTACAACGACCTGCTGCGTGAGGTCCAGAAGACGGCAAACGCGCTGAAAGCACTCGGGGTGACCAAGGGCGACCGCGTCGCCATTTACATGCCGATGGTTCCCGAGGTGGCGATCGCCATGCTTGCCTGCGCTCGACTTGGCGCGGCGCACAGTGTGGTCTTCAGCGGCTTCCCGGCGAACGCCCTCGCCGATCGCATCAACGACGCAACGGCGAAGGTGCTGATCACGGCAGATGGCGGCTATCGCAAAGGGAACTTCTTCGAGCTGAAGCCGATCGCCGATGAGGCACTGGTGAGCACCCCCTCAATCACCGGCGTGCTCGTCTACCAGCGCCGCCAGCCAGGCACCGCGGGCACCACGGCAATGCAGAGCGGCCGCGACCACTGGTGGCACGAGTTCGTGCCAGGCCAGTCTGCTGAGTGTCCCGCCGATCCAATGCCAGCCGAGCAGCTCCTCTACCTGCTCTACACCAGTGGCACCACGGCGAAGCCGAAGGGGATCATGCACACCAGCGCTGGCTACCTGCTTGGTGCAACCTTCACGCATCGCGCCGTCTTTGACATCAAGCCCGACGACGTTTACTGGTGCGCCGCCGACGTTGGCTGGGTGACCGGGCACAGCTACATCGTGTACGGACCGCTCAGCAACGGCGCGACGCAGGTCATGTACGAGGGCACCCCCGACACCCCGGCGTGGGATCGCTGGTGGTCGATCGTTGAAGAGCTGAAGGTCACGATCCTCTATTGCGCGCCAACGGCAATTCGTGCCTTCATGCGCCAAGGTGACGAGCATCCGAAGGGGCACGACCTCTCGTCGCTTCGCCTCCTCGGATCTGTGGGTGAACCGATCAATCCAGAAGCGTGGCTCTGGTATCGCGAGCTCATCGGCGGCAACCGCACGCCAATCGTCGATACCTGGTGGCAGACCGAGACTGGGTCGATTCTGATCAGCCCACTCCCTGGGGTCACCACCACCAAGCCCGGCTCGGCGACCTTTCCGCTCCCTGGCATCTCGGCAGATGTTGTCGATGATGCAGGGAGGAGCGTGCCACTCGGCTCAGGCGGCTATCTGACGCTCACCAAACCGTGGCCGTCAATGTTGCGCGGTATCTGGGGCGATCCAGAGCGCTTCAAGGAGACGTACTGGAGCCGATTCCCAGGCTCGTACTTCGCGGGCGACGGCGCGCGCCGTGATGCCGACGGGTACTACTGGCTCCTCGGTCGCGTGGACGATGTGATGAACGTCTCCGCGCACCGCATCAGCACCATCGAGGTCGAATCTGCCCTCGTGGATCACCACTCCGTTGCCGAGGCTGCGGTGGTGGGGAAGAGCGACCCGCTGACCGGCCAGGCCATCGTCGGCTTCGTCATCTTGAAGAGGGGGGTTGAGCCAACGCCAGCGCTGCTTGACGAGTTGCGGACCCATGTTGGCAAGAGCATTGGTGCGATCGCCAAGCCGAAGCACCTGGAGTTTGTCCCTGAGCTTCCCAAGACTCGCTCAGGGAAGATCATGCGCCGCCTCCTGCGCGACATTGCCGAGGGGCGCAACCTTGGCGATGTCACCACCCTCGCAGACTCGTCGATCGTCGAGGTCATTCGCGCCAATACCGGCGCCGCTGACGAGTAGGGGCGAACGGCGCGAAACTTTTCCACATCGTCGGCGGCTAGCCGCTTCGTGGTGGAAAACTCTCCCCAAGCACTCCAATAAGTCGTTGATAAGTCCCTTCTGTTGAGGGGCTGCCGGCGCGATGCTACTCGTAGCCCGAAGGGGCCAGCGGTGAACCCGCCGACCGAGCAATCGGCCAGGCGGCACGAACTGTGGCGATGACGGGGTCGAACCGACAGGCAACTGACGGTGCTGGTGAATGACCACCGACGCACGGGGCAACTCGTAGCGGCGGAGCGGAGGGTCACCTGGGAGCTTCGGCTTTACGGCTGGAGCAACTCGACCCGATCTCACAGCGGAGGGGAACCGGCGTGCAAGCGTCGCCCCCGACATCGGATGGCCTCTCGGGCGAACTCTTTTCTCCCCTCTCCCCCTACGGAGCGATGCTCTCTGGTGCGCTCGGCGTCGGCTCGGGGCTGTCGCTTGGGCTCGCAGATGGACTGGGCGAGGGTGAGGCGATGGCAGGAAATGCGTTCGCGATCACACTGCGAATCTTCGCGATGGTCGCCTCATTCAAATATGCGGGATATGCGCTCGGCGCAAAGCGGTAGAGGCGCACCGGTGCCGTCGCAGCGCGGGAGAAGAGATCGACGAGGTTTGGT
>CAINNT010000095.1 GCA_903851225.1 uncultured Chloroflexota bacterium | reverse complement strand
GGGAAGAACCTGGCGAACCCGATCGGCACGATCCTCTCAGGGGCGATGCTGCTGCGCGAGTCACTCGGTCGCGCCGATGCCGCCGCTGCCGTCGAGCAGTCGGTGGCCAACACCATTCGCATGGGCGTGCGCACCGCCGACCTTGCCCCAGGGCTCGATGCCGCCGGTGCACGTGCCGCTGGCCTCACCCTTGCAGGCACCCGCGAGGCGACCGACGCCATCGTGGAGCAGCTGCTGAACCTCAAATGACCATGGGTGGCAGCGCCGCTGATCGCGAACCGGTCCTGCTCTACGACACGACGTTGCGCGATGGGGCACAGAGCGAAGGGCTGATCCTTTCGCTGCAAGACAAGCTGCGCATCGCCCGCGCGCTCGACGAGTTCGGCATGTTGGCGATCGAGGGGGGATGGCCAGGCTCGAATCCGAAGGACATTGAATTCTTCGCGGCGGCGAAGAAGATCCGCTGGGAGCGGGCTCGGCTTGCTGCGTTTGGCAGCACCCGCCACAAGTCAAACAAGGTCGGTGACGACGCCAACCTGAACGCACTCCTAGAAGCCGAGACGCCGATCGTCACCATCTTCGGCAAGAGCTGGACCCTGCATGTAGAGGCGGTTCTCGAGGCGTCACGCGCGGAAAACCTCGCGATGATCTCGGAGAGCGTCGCCTACATCGCTGAGCGCGGCCGCAAGATGGTGTACGACGCTGAGCACTTCTTCGACGGTTATGAGGCGGATCGCGACTACGCGCTCGATACCTTGCGCGCCGCGCGCGACGCTGGCGCATCAAGCCTTGTTCTCTGCGACACCAACGGCGGCACGCTTACGGGTCGCATGTCTGAAATCGTCAAGGATGCGCGCGAGACGCTCGCCGCCGACGCGGGGGCAAAGGAGATCGTGTGGGGGATCCACACGCACAACGATGCGGAGCTCGCAGTAGCGAATGCGCTCGCAGCGGTGGATGCTGGTGTGCGTCACGTACAGGCAACGATCAACGGCTACGGCGAGCGCGCGGGGAATGCGAACATGGTGTCGCTGCTCGCCAACCTCGCCCTGAAGACGCAGCACAGCGTTGCCGGATCGGTGAACCTCGCCGACCTTTCGCACCTCTCTCATGAGGTGGCTGAGATTGCGAACCTCGCCCCCGACGATCACCAGCCCTATGTTGGCCGCTCGGCGTTTGCCCACAAGGGCGGCGTGCATGGCGCGGCCCAGGTGAAGACTCCGCGCGCCTATCAACACATCGATCCAGCGCTCGTTGGCAACCGTGGGCGACTCGTTGTCTCGGAGTTGGGCGGCAAGGCGAATACGGGGAGCCGGGCGGCCGAGCTCGGTGTGGAGCTTGCGAACTCCGGACTCGATTCAAAGACTCTCTCAACGCTCGTCAAGGAGATGGAGGCGGGCGGCGCGAGCTACGAGGGCGCCGAGGCTTCGTTCCAACTGCTTGTCGAGCGTCATCGCCCTACCTATGTCGCCCCATTCACCATCGTCGATTTCACCGTGATCGTGGAGCAGCGCGAAGGTGCTGCGGGGCGAGCAGAGGCAACGGTGCGCGTAGAGGTGGCGGGGGAGCGCCTCCACACCGCCGCTGATGGGAACGGCCCAGTCAACGCCCTCGACCGAGCGCTGCGCAAGGCGCTCGGTGCGTTTTATCCGCAACTTGATTCGGTGCACCTAGTCGACTACAAGGTGCGCATCCTCGATGGCGCTTCGGCAACTGGGGCGAAGACACGCGTTGTGATTGATTCCGTTGCCGACGGTGAAACGTGGTCGACGATGGGTGTCGGTGAGAACATCATCTCGGCCTCAGCAGCGGCGCTGGCTGACTCACTTGAGTACGCGCTACGTGTGCAGGGTGGCGAAGTCTCACGTCGCTCAGAACGTGACACGGCGAACGGCCAACCGTCGTGAGTGGGGCGATCGCGTACGCGGGTGAGCCTGGCGCGTTTGCCGAGGATGCACTGCTCGCCTACTTCGGTGCCGATGCTGAGGCGTTGAGTGTCGCGTCCTTCGGTGATGTTCGCACGGCAGTTCTCGAAGGGCGCGCGACCTTCGGCGTTCTGCCGATTGAGAATCTGATCAACGGCACCGTGCGCGAGACGCTCGACCTGCTGCGCGATGGCGCACTTGAAATAGGTGGCGAAGTTGTGGTGCCCGTCTCCCTGGTGCTCGCCGCCCTTCCTGGCGTGACGCTCGAGCAGGTAGA
Source organism: uncultured Chloroflexota bacterium (assembly GCA_903851225.1). GTDB lineage: Bacteria > Chloroflexota > Limnocylindria > Limnocylindrales > Limnocylindraceae > Limnocylindrus. Next base: position 132 of record CAINNT010000095.1, on the reverse strand, counting down.
ACGCGTCTACAGCCATGCACAGGCGCTTGCTCAGGCCGAGGAGTACCTCCGCAGCCGGCCCTGGGCATTGCTCACCACATACAACACGGCGGGCGCTGGAGCCATGATTCGCGAACGCGGCGAGCGCGATGC
>CAINNT010000094.1 GCA_903851225.1 uncultured Chloroflexota bacterium | reverse complement strand
GATGTCATCAACGCGAGCAATGGATCAATCGCGCTCTTGGAGCTGGCGTACCTCATTCCATTTGTGCTGTTCGGACTTCCTGCAGGCGCGCTGCTCGATCGTCGAACGCGTCGTCCAGTACTGATCGCGACCGATCTTGCGCGGATGGTTCTGCTCCTCGTCGTGCCCCTCTGCTATGTGCTCAACGCTCTGAGTATCACGATCCTGCTCGCAGTGCTGTTCCTTGTAGGCGCATGTACGCTCGTCTACGACGTTGCGCATCAGTCATATCTTCCGGCAATTTTGCGCGGGCCTCAACTTGGCACGGCGAACGGTCGCCTCATGGCGATGGATTCCGCTACCGGCGTAGCGGGTCCGGCACTTGCGGGCCTCGCCGTCGCGCGCCTCAGCGGACCGATTGCTCTTGTCGTCGATGCGCTGAGCTTCCTCGTTTCGGCGCTCATGGTGCGGCGCGTTCGGCATATCGAACAGGAGCCAACGCTTACCGAACGCGAGGTCGAGGAGCGCAGTATCTGGAAGGAGATGCGCGAAGGACTCGCATGGGTGGTGCAGCATCCACACCTTCGAGGGAACGCGCTCGCCGCGCTGATCTTTAACTTCTTCGGCGGGCTGGCGAGCGGACCACTACTCATCGCCTATGCGCGCCGCGAGCTTGCACTGCCGACGGAGCTGATCGGGTTGGTGATTGGTGCTGGCACGCTCGGCATCGTGGCGGGGACGTTGATCAATGCCAAGGTGGTTCGATGGCTGGGCATGGGCCGCACACTTGTGCTCGGTGGATTCATCTTGCCGGTCATGCCACTCGGATTCGCTCTGCTTGATCGCTCCATGGGCGTGCCGCTGATCGCAGCCCTCGCCATCCTCACCCAGTTCGTCGCCTTCTTCGGCGCGGGCCTCTTTCATGTGAATCAGGTCACGTATCGCCAGCTCATTACCCCGGCGCGCCTCTTGGGACGCATGAATGCCTCGATGAAGACGGTCATGCTGCTCGGCCTCCCCTTGGGAGCGCTGATCGGCTCAGTGATCGCTGAGAGCCTTGGGCTCAGAGCCGCGCTGTTTGCGGGCTCCATCGGGATCATCTTGGGGCCGCTCCCGCTGCTCACCTCGGGCATTGCACGGGTTCATACCCAGCCCGCCCACACCGACCGCTGACCTCGGGAATCCGACGAGCGCGCTCAGAATCGCGGGGGAGCGCCTCCCGCCGAGGGCGCGTATCATCTCAGTCATGAAGAAACTCTCCGTGCTGCTGGGCCTCGCCGCCGTTGCCCTCATCGCGAGCGGCTGTGAGGCGGCCTTTCCCCCACCAGCGGTCACCGATGAGGCGCTGGAGATCCGCGCCCTCTACGACCTGGTCTTCGCGGTCGCCGCGGTGGTCTTCCTGCTCGTCGAAGGGTTGATCATCTGGTCCGTCATTCGGTATCGACGCAAGCCGACCGACGCCACCCTGCCAGTGCAGACGCACGGCAATCTCGTCCTCGAGATCGTCTGGACGGCAATCCCCCTGGTGATTGTCGTGGCGCTCTTCTTCGCCTCCGCTCGCGTCCTCAACATCGTTGATGCCCGTCAACCTGAGGACGTTGGGGTCAAGATCGAGGTGGTCGGCTACCAGTGGCAATGGAAGTTTGCCTATCCAGCCGAAAAGATCGAGATCTTCGGCGCCGCCACCGCCTACCCAGAGATGGTTGTGCCGATCAACGAGCGCGTCGAGATCACGCTGGTTGCGCAAGATGTGAACCACGGCTTCTACATTCCGCAGTTCCTCTTCCAACGTGACCTGGTGCCAGGCAAGACCAATCACTTCGAATTCACGCCCAACAAGCTCGGCACCTTCACCGGCCAGTGCTCAGCCTTCTGCGGGCTGCTGCACCATCAGATGGGATTCACCGTGCGCGTCGTGACACGCGAGGAGTACGACGCGTGGATCGAAGCGACGCGCCCGAAGGAGGAGCCGGCTGCCACCGGCCCCATGACGGGGACGGTCAAGGAGTGGGGGATCACCCTCTCAGCCGCCAAGCATGTCGCGGGCACCATCGAATTCAACCTGACCAACGAGGGGACCATGCCACACGAGTTCCTCGTCGTCCGCAGCGACAAGAACGCCAAGCAGCTTCTGGATGAGGTGAACGCCGAGACGAGCCGCCTCGACGAGGCCACCCTTGATGTC
>CAINNT010000093.1 GCA_903851225.1 uncultured Chloroflexota bacterium | reverse complement strand
TCTGCTCCCCCGCGAATTCATGGATAACTCCGAGGAGGAGGAGGAGGCTACCGATGGCTACCTGCTCGTGGGCGATGTCTGGGATCCTGACACGGATCTTGATGCACTGCCCGATACCTGGTTCCGGACGAGCAAGTCGGGGCGGAAGCTCCTCCCCGAACGCGCTACGTTCCTGCCGCAGCCCATCTACTTCGATGAGTTTGGTACCTGCTCCGATACCATGCCGCTGCAGTATGCGGGGTGGTTCATGCGCGCACCGCTCCTCTTCGATCCCACGAGCGGCACCTTCTTCGATGCACAGACCCGCGATAGCACCAAGCTCGCAAAGCTCGGTAGTGAGGGGCGTAGTACATCGACCACGATCACGACCTTCGCCATCCTTGCCCAGCTCCGCCAGGCCGGCTACAAGCTCGCCGATCAGAAGCTGCTCAGCTTTACCGACAATCGCCAGGACGCGGCACTCCAGGCTGGCCACTTCAACGACTTTGTGTCGGTCGTCCAGCTGCGCTCGGGGATCGTTCAGGCGCTCAGACAGGCGCCTGGCCAGCGCCTCACCTATGCCCAGCTTGGGGCGGCGGTGTTTCAAGCGCTCGACCTCTCGTTCAGTGACTTCGCGAATTTCGATAGCTCACTCGAGCTCGCATTCGTCCGCCAGCGGTACGAGCTCTACTTCCAGAACTACATCCTCTATCGGGTGCTCGCCGACCTGCGGCGCAGCTGGCGCATCGTGCTGCCGAATCTCGAACAGTGCGCGCTGCTCGCCATCGATTACGAGGATCTCGATGAGATTGCGCAAGCCGACTCGTTCTGGGCGACAATGCCTATCGTGCGTGACCTAGACCACGACCGGCGCCGTAGCTTCCTCTCGACGATCCTCGACTTCTTCCGCCTTGAGTATGCCCTTCATAGCACCAACTTTCTCGAACCGGCAAGGATGCGGGAGTATGAGCGAGAGTTTCGGGAAAAGCTTCGCGCCCCGTGGACGCTCGACGAGCAGGAGGGGCTCCTCACCCCACGTGTCGTGCGCCTCGACCCGCTGTCCACGCGCTCGCCACTCGCCTCGGTGAGCATGGGGCCCGCCAGTGCCCTCGGCAAGTATATCAAGCAGTTCGTGAAGGTAGCGGGGCTTGACCAGGGTGCTGTGCAGAAAGATCACTACCACGACTTCATCCTCAAGCTCATGGATCGGCTCAGGGCCGCCGACTACCTGCACTGCCTCCCAGTCAAGGGGGCGGATGGCGCCGATGTGCCCACCTATAGCCTGAAGATCGATCGGATCATCTGGCGGCTCGGCGATGGCAAGAGCGTCAAGAGTGATGTCATTAAGCGGCGCAGCTTCCGCGACACGCCAATCCTGCCGAACGCCTTCTTCGCCGAGATGTATAGCCGCGAGTTCAGCAGAGCGAAGCGTCTGCGGGCTGAGGATCATACGGGGCAACTCGATAAGGATGATCGCCTCGACCGCGAGGATCGCTTCAGGTGCGACTGGTGGCTCGACGATGCGAAGAGCGTTCCCGACATCCAGAAGATTCGCAGCGAGTCGATCAGTGCGCTCTTCTGCTCGCCGACCATGGAGCTCGGCGTTGATATCGGTGGCCTTACGGTCGTCCATATGCGCAACGCGCCGCCGAATTCGGCGAACTACGCCCAGCGCTCGGGGCGTGCGGGGCGCAGTGGGCAGGGGGCACTCGTCTTCACCTACTGCTCGGCCTACTCGCCCCACGACCGCCACTACTTCCAGCAGCAGGCCGAGATGGTTGCGGGCGCCGTCCAGCCGCCACGGCTCGATCTGTGCAATAAGGAGCTCTTGCTGTCGCACCTCAATGCGCTCGCGATCTCGGAGGTTGGTCTGCCCGGTCTGGAGGGCCAGGTGGGGCGGCCTGCCTCGCTCGCTACGCTGGTCGACATGAATATGGGCGATCTGCCCCTGGCCGCCGCGACGCGCACGGGCCTCACGCTCACCGCCGCCATGTTCGATACCATTCGCTCGGCTTTCAAACGCGCTATCCACGACTTCGTAGCCGATCTGGAGGCGCAGGGTGGCGATTGGTACTCGGATTCGTGGATCGCGACCAATCTTGCCCAGCTTGCTGGCCATCTGGACGACGCGCTCATGCGCTGGCGGCGGATCCACGCTTCGGCGCGGGCCGCGCTCTCCAAGGCGACTTCGCGCATCGAGTCGGGTACCCTCGCGGCGACGAGTGATGAGTATCGGCAGCTCGTGCGGCTGCAGAACCAGTCAACCCGGCAGCTCAACCTGCTCGTCAATGACCTCGGCAGGAGGTCGTCCGACCTCTCGGAGTTCTACCCCTACCGTTAC
>CAINNT010000092.1 GCA_903851225.1 uncultured Chloroflexota bacterium | reverse complement strand
GGTCTGGGCCATATCGTGTTTCAAGGGGTGCGCCGGAGGCGGTGGTACCGCGCGCCGCGTCGCGCGCCTGCTCCTTGCCCACGCTCACCTCCCTGCTGCCCAGATACGGGCGCTTCGCTTCGCACGATTCTCCCACACCCCTTGCGCGGTACGATGCGGCGAAACGGTGGGCCGCAAGGCACATGGAACGAAGCAGGGAGGCAGCATGCCGAAGGGGAAGCAGCCGACAGGCGAACGTGGGCTGAGCGAGCACGAGCCCGACGACTCGATTCTCTCGCTCCTCCCACCGGAGAGCGCCCACGGAGATCGCTCGGTCCGACAGATCGCCGTTGACCGTGTCTCGGTAAATGCGAAGCAGCCCCGCCTCGCACTTCCCCCACTGGCGATCGACGAGCTCACCGCCAGCATTCGCGAGCATGGGGTGCTGCAGCCGATCATCGTGCGACCGACCGAACCAGGCTCGTATGAGATCGTCGCGGGCGAACGCCGCTGGCGCGCCGTGCTCTCACTCGGCCTGCCGATGATCCCTGCCATCGTCGAGGCGATGAGCGACGAGATTGCCCTGGAGGTTGCAATCATCGAGAACCTGCAACGTGAAGACCTCTCGCCGCTCGATGAGGCTGCGATCTTCGCGCGCATGACGAGCGAGCTCGGTTATAGCATTCGAAAGCTTGCCGAACGCATCGGGAAAGACAAGGGCTACGTCGAAAATCGCCTGCGCCTGATGCATGCCCCTTCCGACATCCGCGCTCTCGTCGCGGAGCGTTCGGACACCATCAGTCACGCCTACGAACTGATGAAGATCAGCGACCAGGTGCGTCGAGGTGAGCTGGTGGAGCAGGTCAAGCGCGGGGAACTCTCGCTTGCCCGACTCAAGAACGTGGTGCGAGAAGAGCGCACTGAGCACGTCGCCGCACCAGAGGCCGATGCACCATCGATCTTCCCGTACGCGGCACCCACCGAGCGACCGATACGTGCGGCTACCCCGCCACCCGCAACCAGCCCATCCGCACCGATCTCGGCGCAGACGGCAGGGATGGCCAAGGCAGATGATTCCGCGTTGACGAACGCGCGAGAGAACCTTGCCAGCGCAATCGACGAGCTTGCATCAGCGCTGCATGAGATTGATCGACCAGAGGCGGGGGCACCCCTCAGTGAGACCGACCGCGCAAACATGGCGAAGTGGCTGCTGATCGCGCGAAACAAGCTTGACAATCTCGCTGCGATCTTGCGACAGAAGTCGGAGTGACCGAGCGCAGTTAGATGTACACGACCTCTTCGAAGGTCGCGACAAGGAAGGCAATGAGTCGCTCGCGTCCGCGCTTTGGATCCGCGGCACGCAGGCCAGGGACAAGGCACCAGAGGCTGACCGCGGGGAGCAGAAGTCGCCCCTCGGCGTCGCGCCCCATCGTTGCCGCCGGTCCGCCACCCATCGTGTATGCGCCAGCCAGCGCATCTTCATCGAGTTGTGCGGCGTGAGAGAGCTCGTGGATCGTGGCGACGATCCCCTTGCGCTTCGCCATGTCCCGCAGCGAACCTGTGACCCAGGCATCAATCTGGCTGTCGCTCTGCTCCTGCAGCTTCGCACGGTAGGCCTGAGGGGTCTCGCTGAGTCCCGAAGCGACCATTGAGCTCATCCCTCCGTTTCCATGCGATTACCGGGGTAGGCGATCGCGGCGAAGAGCGAGCCCGCAAACGCGGCGAGGATCAGCAAGAGCGCAATGCGACTCGACATGTCCCCTCCTTCGTCTGTAAACCAAAGCAGTACTGGCTCCGGCGGTAGGATTCGAACCTACGACATGGCGGTTAACAGCCGCCCGCTCTACCACTGAGCTACGCCGGAATGACCGCGGACGCGCCGCGAGCGGAATAGTAGCAGGGAGGGCGGCCGCTCCTCCCCGCCGCACGAACCCCCTAGTCGAGGTAGTCGCGCAGCTTGCGAGCGCGCGATGGGTGGCGCAACTTTCGTAGCGCCTTCGCCTCGATTTGGCGGATGCGTTCGCGGGTCACATTGAACTCCGCTCCCACCTCCTCCAGGGTGCGCTGCCGGCCATCGTCGAGGCCGAAGCGCAGCCGCAGGACCCGCTGCTCACGGGCGCTAAGCGATTCAAGCGTCGCCACGATCTGCTCTGAGAGGAGCTGGCTATTCGCCGCCTCGTCCGGCTTTTTCGCCGCCTTGTCTTCGATGAAGTCCCCGAGGTGACTGTCCTCCTCCTCGCCGATAGGCGTTTCGAGGGAGACCGGCTCCTGGCTCACCTTGCGCATCTCGCGCACCCGTTCCGCGGTCACCTCTGATTCTGTGACCTTGGTGAGTTCAATGGCAATCTCATCATCGGTCGCCTCGCGACCCAACTCCTGGAAGAGCTGGCGCTGCACACGGGTGAGGCGATTCAACTGCTCGTACATGTGCACCGGAATGCGGATGGTCCGGGCCTGGTCCGCGATTGCCCGCGTGATCGCCTGGCGAATCCACCACGTTGCATACGTCGAGAACTTGAAGCCCTTGATGTACTCGAACTTCTCCACGGCGCGAATGAGTCCGATGTTCCCCTCCTGGATCAGGTCCAGGAAGCTCATGCCGCGACCGATGTACTTCTTGGCGATTGAAACGACAAGGCGCAGGTTGGCCTTGGTCAGCTCCTCCCGTCCGCGCCAGCCGAGCTGCACGACGTAGCCTTCACGGCCCCGTAGCTTGCCGAGTGCCGGATTCTCCGGATCCCAGCCCGCCTCGCGAATCCAGTCCTTTCCATCCTTGGTGATGTGTTTCCCCTGGACAATCCAGGTCTCCAGCGCTGGCCACGCAATCTCGTCGCGCGCCCAAAGGAAGAACTTCTGGAGCACGCCGTTATCCCGGCTCTCCATGTCGCCCGTGCCGACCGTCTGGAACGCGAAGTCGATGATCTCTGCCGTCTTGGCCGCAAGGTTGCGACGGTTCGGTTCGTTGAACGCCTTCACCAGGCTCTTGGCAATCATCAAATTCTTCTTCGCAGTCTCACCCGTCACTTCGCGCGAGGCCTTGTCAAATCCGGTGACCTTGCACTCGTGCACGTGATGCCCCTTGACCCACGCGCCGATCGCATCGGCGTAGGTTGCGTGTGCCTTGGCAGCGAGTGCTGGATCCAAGCGATACCACTCCTTCTTCTTGCGCGTCTTGAGTTCGGTCTCGTGATAGGTCCACTGATGAAGGTTGTAGACCGCCTTCCACGGCTCGTCGGCCATCTGCTCGCCGAGCTCGATCATCTTTGCAAGCACAACCTCCTCTTCGGCGGTGAGGAGGCCAACGCGACCGATCTCCTTCAGGTACATGCGGACCGGATCGTCCACGCCGGTTGATTCCGCAACGGGTTCAGCCGCTTCGGGCTTCGGCGTCTCGGGCGCAACCTCAGAAACCAGGAGTGCCGCCGCCGCCTCGGGGCTGAGCATCTCAATGCCATCGACCTCGATCTCGGCAAGTTCTGCGGCGCCTGGCTCGGGGACGCCTTCGAGCTTCGCAGTTGGCCCTGCTGCGACCTTCTCCTTCGCAGCGTTCGCTTTCGCCTTCCCCGTTACTGGTGCAGCTACTGCAGCTGGTGCCGACTTCTCCCCCTTCGGTTTCGCTACGGATGCCGGCGACGTCGCGAGAGATCCAGACTTCTTCCCAGCAGCCGGCGCAGGTTTTGCGGCACCCTTCGCCTTCGCCACTGGCGTTCCGGCTGGCTTGGCCGCGCTCTTTGTCGCTGACTTGGACCCACCCTTGGCCACAACCTTCACTGGGGTTGGCACTTTCACCGACGCCTTCGTCGTGCCCTTCAGGGCGGGCTTTTTCGCTGACTTCGTAGCGGGCTTCGACGTAGCCAGCGATCCGCGCTTCGCAACCGGCTTCCCGCTGACCTTGCCGACGCCCTTCACGGACGGTTTCACGTCGGACTTGGTGGTGACTTTTGGGGTGACCTTTGCGGCGGACTTCGCAGCGGGCTTTGCAGCAGGCTTCGGTACTGGCTTGGCCGATGGCTTTGGTGCGACCTTTGCGACAGGCTTCGGTGCCGCCTTGGCCGCAGGCTTTGCATTGACCTTCGGAGCGACTTTGGATACACCCTTGCCTGGCACCGCCTTTTCGGGTGTGCCAACGACCACCTTGCTTCCCTGCTTCGACTTCGTCACTTGCTCCCCCCCTTTGCCGCTGTGAGCACTCCCGACGCCAAGAAGCGTCGGTCAAGCGCCTTTCGCTTTTGCCCTAGGTCTCGTTCCGCCTCCATGAGGGATCGAACGCGAGCGATGTCACCCTCGCGCTCCGCCTCCGCAATCTCGCCGCGCGACCAGGCCATGGCCTCTTCCAGGCGATCGGCCTCGAGCCGCAAGATCGTCTGATCGATGCCAATGCGGATTCGCGTGATCTCGACAACAGCTCCAGCGCGAGCCGAGAGAGCCTGTGCAAGGCGGCGCTCTTCGCCCTCAATCGTACTCGGCAAACGCTCCAGCGCATCGATCGTCGTCCCCGCCTCAAGCGCGGTGTCGAGCGCCGCTCGCAAGCCGCGCCAAAGAGAGCGGGCCAGTCCACTGGTGAAGAGCTGATCGGTGAGAACGTCACGCACCCGCAGTCGCTCCGCCGGGGCAGCGATGAGGAGTCGCAGCAGCTCAGACTCCGGCGACGTAACCCCGGCGAGAATAGACTCTACGTCGCCATCCGCGTCGGCGGCGCGTACGCGATCGGCAGAGATGCGACTCTCCGCCCCCGCCGTCGCGGCACCACGCTGCACCATCGCCTCACGAATCGAGTTCTCGTCCACACCGATGCGCCGCGCAGCGACTGAGATGTACCCATCGCGAACAATTGGATCGCGCAGGCTGCGAAGGATCGGCTTGATGCCGTCAATGGCGCGCTTGCGACCACCGAGGTCCTTCAAATCGTGAGCCTGGGCATGGGAATCAATCAGGTATTCAACAACGGGGATCGGCTGCTCTGTTGCGGTGCGCCACACCTCTGGTTGATCGCGAACGACCTCATCTGGATCTTTCCCATCAGGAAGACGGACGATCCCCACATCTACGAGCGACGGCCCACCCTCGGCGCTGCCAAGCTCCGTGACTAGGCGCAACAGCTCGGTCGCACCGAAAGCTCCCGCCTTGGCGCCAGCGGCGTCAACGTCGTATGCCAAGAGAATCTTCGACCCGTACCGAAGGAGGAGTGCAACCTGTGCAGGGGTCAGCGCAGTGCCCATGCTCGCCACAACGTTCGTGAACCCCGACTGATGCGCCATGAGCGCATCGGTGTACCCCTCTACAAGCACTGCGGTCCCGCTCTTGCGCACTGCCGACTTCGCCTTGTCAATGAGATAGAGCGTGCGCGATTTGTCAAAGAGTTCGGTCGCAGCGCTGTTCAAATACTTTGGACCACGATCTCCGCGCTTGTCATCTTCGGGGAGGAGGCGGCCACCGAGACCGGTGATCTTTCCGTTCGCATCGCGGATCGGGAAGATCACGCGAGCGCGGAAGCGGTCATACGCGCCACGACCACCCTCACGTTCGGTGGTGAGGCCGACGGCGGCGAGCTCTGCAGGAGTTGCACCGCGCTTCGCGGCAAGCGCCTTGGAGCATGCGTCCCAAGAATCTGGTGACCATCCGAGCCGCTGCGCCTCGATGGTCTCATCGGTGAAGCCACGTGCGTGCAGATACTCGAGTGCAGGGCGCCCAAGCTCGTGCGAGGTAAGGATGGCGTGGTAAAAGCTGACTGCACCCTCGAGGACTTCGCGGAGGCGAACCTTGCGCGCATCCTCCGCGCGACTGCGATCGTCAATGGTGACGCCTGCCTTGGCGGCAAGGAGGGCGAGTGCCTCGCCGAATGGCAGGCCATCACGCTCCATCACAAAGGTGAAGATGTCGCCGCCCTTGCCGCAGCCGAAGCACTTCCAGGTCTCACGGGCCGGGGTGACGACAAACGAGGGGGTCTTCTCACCATGGAATGGACAGAGCCCTTTGAACGCAGCCCCCGCCTTGCGCAGCGCGACCGTCTCACCGACGACGTCGGCAACGCCGAGTCGGCTCTTGATCTCAGCGACGCTCCCGGAAGCCATCGTTGGGTGTGACCTCCTTTGCAGTTTCGTGATCGGGCAAAGCAGTTGCCCGTGGGTGTCAAGCGCTGTTGGACGCAGAATAGCAGCCAGTCCACCCGCAGATGAAGGCGCACGCCCGCCCCCTCCCCTACACTCCCCTGCGACGGCGCCGACTGGAGCCGCACAAACGATGAGGAGGCCCCATGGCTGAGACGGCACCCACCCCCGCCTCGCTCGGCGTCCTCGCGGATGACCCGGCCTATAACGCCACCCTTGCAGCACGCATCGATGACACCGACACCCTCGCACGCGTCTGGATCAAACCAGATGGGGTCCCCACCCCGTTCGAGCCCGGTCAGTACGTGACGATCGGCGTGAAGGTTGGTGAGAAGTTCGTGCAGCGCCCGTACTCTGTTGCCTCCTCGGCGCGTGCGCTCGAAGGTGGCTACGAGCTCTATCTCCGACTTGTTCGTGGCGGTGCGTTCACTCCCCTCGCCTTTTCGCTCCCGGTCGGCCATCGACTGCGCGTTCTCGCCCCAAAGGGGAAGTTCACCATGGAGCCTGCCGATTCACGCGTGCAGATCTACGTCTCGTCCGGCACAGGTATCGCACCGTTCGTCAGCATGGCGCGCACCCTGCTCGACGATGGCGCCCCTCGACGAGCGATCTACCTCAACGGCGTCAGCTACGTCAGTGACATTGGTTACCGGGAGTTGATCGAAGGGTGGCAGAAAAGCGGCGCGTACCCCGCGACCTATGTGCCGACCATCTCCCGACCCGCTGATCCGCTGAACGCTGGCTGGGCAGGCCGCACCGGACGAGTGGAAAGCATCATCCAGTCCGCACTTCGAGATCTCGGTGTCAACGCGAGCGAAGGGGTCGCATATCTCTGCGGCAATCCGGAGATGATCGTCGCGGCTGAGCGCGAGCTAACGGCGTACGGCCTTCCTGCGGAGGCGATTCACAAAGAACTCTATTGGCCTGCGGGCAAGCAGCCCACCGGTTCGACCGAGGCCTAGGGGCGCGAAGCTCGCAACTTTGCGAGGAAGAACTCCTCGAGTCGATCGGCACCAACTCGCTCTTGTTCCATCGTGTCGCGGTCGCGCACCGTCACCGCGTTGTCGTCCATGGAGTCAACGTCCACGCAGATGCACCACGGCGTTCCGATCTCATCCTGACGGCGGTAGAGCTTTCCAATGGCCGCGGTGTCGTCGTAAACGGCGGTGAACTCGCGCGACAGGCCATCGCGAATTCGGTGTGCCATCTCCACAAGGTCGTCACGCTTCTTGAGGAGCGGCAGCACGGCAACCTTGTACGGGGCCAGCTCTGGGTGGAGTGAGAGGACGACGCGCTTCTCGCCGCGCACCACCTCTTCGCGGTATGCGTCGATCAGAAAGGTGAAGGCGGCACGATCTGCACCTGCGGCCGCCTCGACGACCCACGGGGTGAAGGAGGTTTCGGTCGCAGGATCGAAGTAGTCGAGGCTCTCGCCGCTCTCAGCGGCGTGACGCGAGAGGTCGAAGTCGCCTCGGTTGTGAATCCCCTCAAGCTCCTTCCAGCCGAATGGGAATCGGTATTCGACGTCGATGGCGCGCTTTGCATAGTGGGCCAACTCGTCAGGGGCATGCTCACGCATTCGCAGTCGTTCGGGCGACACACCGTAGGACTTGTACCACTCTAGTCGTCGTGGCAGCCACTCTTCGAATGCCGCCGTAGCGGCCTCATCGGGGCGAACGAACATCTGCAGCTCCATCTGCTCGAACTCGCGCATGCGGAAGACGAAGTTGCCTGGGCTGATCTCGTTGCGGAACGACTTGCCGATCTGGGCGATGCCGAACGGGATCTTCTTGCGCGAAGAGTCGCGCACGTTCTTGTGTTGCACATAGGCACCTTGGGCCGTCTCGGGGCGAAGGTAGACCACGGCGGCCTCCTCTTCCACGGGACCCATAAAGGTTTTGAACATCAGGTTGAAGCGGCGAGGGGCTGTCAGTGCGCCTTCGCAGTCTGGGCACTTCAGGCCCATCTTGGCCACGATCTCTGCATCGGCTAGTTGTGTCGTGGTGAGGTCGCCGGTCCCCGGTAGTTCGTCGAGACGGTAGCGTCGTTTGCAGGCGGTGCATTCGACGAGGGGATCGCTAAAGGAGCCGACGTGGCCGGAGGTCTTCCAGACTTGGGGGTGCATCAAGATGCCGGCGTCGAGTCCGACGACCTCGTGGCGCTGCTGCACCACGCTGCGCCACCAGGCGCGCTTTACATTGTTCTTCAGTTCAACGCCGAGCGGACCGTAGTCCCAGACCGCGTTGATGCCACCGTAGATCTCGGAGCTCGGGTACACGAAGCCACGGCGCTTCGCCAGCGAGACGATGGTGTCGAGCTCGGCGACCGCTGGGGTCGCTTCAGCCGCTGGAGTGCCAGCCAACGTTCTCGAGGAATCGGCGTTGATGCTCATTGCGGGGAAGCCTACCCGATCAGCGGGATCGATTACTTCGCGTCGCTCTTTGTGGTTGGAGCTGGCGAGCCTGCCGCCGCATCTGTTGCGCCAGAGCCACCACTGCGGCGATCGAGCTTGGCCCAGCCACTCCCCTTGAAGTGCACGCTCGCCGCGAAGAACTGCCGCTCCAGCGCTCCGCCGCAGCCTTCGTGGGTCCGGGCCTGCTGCTCATCGATGCCGTGCAGAATCTCGACGGTTGCCCCGCATTGCCCACATCGATAGTCATAGAAGGGCATTACAACCCTCGCTCCAGGCGGGCGATCTCATCGCGCAGTTCAGCGACGCGCCGCTCTGCCCCCGCGACCACCGCGGCAGGGGCCTTCCCCGTGAAAGACGGGTCAGCGAGCCTTGCCTCTGCGGCGGCGAGTTGCGCCTGCGCTGCGGCGAGATCCTTCTCGCGTCGCGCGCGATCCGCATCCAGCGTCGCGGCATTGGCCTGTGGCGGCTCTAAGCGTGCGGAGAGCGCCCCGGCCACCACGAGGAGACCATCACCTTCGGTTGGGAGTGCCGGCTGAATTGTGAGTGGGCGCACGCGCGCCAGACGCTCGATCGCGGATCGCAGCCCCTCACCCGACGTCGCAAGGGATGGTGGCGCTGCGACAACCAGCGGTATCCACGAACCTGCCGGGAGTTTCGCGGTGGTACGCGCCGCGCGCACCTCGCGCACGAGTTCGAGCCACTGATCGATGCTGCTCGCGTCTCCGCTAGTCGCCGCATGCCGTGACGGCCAGGCAGCCGTTGCCAGAAGCCTCGGGTCATCGGCGCGTCGCGGCAGTGCCTCCCAGATTCCTTCGGTGATGAACGGCGCAATCGGGTGGAGGAGTCTCAACAGATCATCGAGCGCACCGACAAGCGTCCACCAGACGGCACTGCGCTCGCTTGCCGGTCGCGTCTCATCGGCGAGGGTCACCTTGGCGATCTCTATTGCCTGGTCGCAATACTCCGCCCAGATCGCGTCGTACATGCGCTGCGACGCTTCAGAGAAGCCGTACTGGCCAAGTGCCCGGTCAACATCATCGATGGCAGCGTTGAGACGCGTTGCCATCCAGGTGCCAAACTCCCCCGCCGCAGCATGCGCATCGGCGGCAGTGGGTCGCTCGCCCGCTGCCTCAACCGGCCGCGCGCCAAGCACGTAGCGCGCGGCATTCCAGAGCTTGTTCATAAAGTTGCGCGCGTTCTCGAGCTTCTCTGGCGAGAGGCGCTGGTCAGCGCCTGGTGCCGTGCCGGAGACGAGTGCAAAACGCAGTGCGTCGGCGCCGATGTCGTCAATCACCGAGAGCGGGTCGACCACGTTTCCCTTCGTCTTCGACATCTTCTGCCCCTCAGGATCTCGCACCATGCCGTGCAGATAGATCGTCTCAAACGGTGGGGTTCCCATCAGCTCAATGCCGAGCATCATCATGCGGGCAACCCAGAAGAAGAGGATGTCGTGGCCGGTCTCCATTACCTGCGATGGGTAGTAGCGCGCAAGGTCTGGCGTCTTGTCGGGCCAGCCGAGTGTGCTGAAGGGCCAGAGCCCGCTGCTGAACCAGGTGTCGAAGATGTCGCTCTCTTGCTGCAAGGTGCTTGACTCCGCACCACAGGCACCGCAGCCCGTTGGGCCCTCTTCGCGATCGCTCACGGTGATGTGTCCGTCGGCGCAGTACCAGGCGGGAATTCGGTGGCCCCACCAGAGCTGTCGACTCACGTTCCAGTCGCGAATCTCGGTAAGCCAGTGCTCCCAGGTCTTCTCGAAGTGCGCCGGAACAATCTGCGTCGCACCTGAGCGCGTTGCCGCGAGCGCCTTCTCGGCGAGCGGCTTGGCGCGAATGAACCACTGGGTACGGAGGCGTGGCTCCAAGATGTCGTTGCTGCGCTGGCAGCGCGCGGGGTTTGCAGTGTGTGGCTTCACCGACACGAGAAGTCCGAGCTCTTCGAGTGCGGCAACGATCGCCTTGCGTGCCTTGAAGCGATCCATCCCGGCGAACGGCGCTGGGGCATCGGCAACTATGCGCGCCGACTCATCGAGGATCGTTGGTGCGGGCAGGTTGTGGCGCAGCCCAACCTCGCGGTCGTTCGGATCGTGTGCAGGGGTGACCTTAACCGCACCGGTGCCGAAACTCATCTCGACAAAGGAATCGGCGACCACGGGAACAGCGCGATTCACAAACGGCACCATCACACGCTTCCCGACGAGTTCCGTGTAGCGCGGGTCGTCGGGGTGCACCGCGACGCCCGTGTCACCGAGGAGTGTTTCTGGTCGTGTCGTGGCAACGACAACGCCGCTGGTGGCGTCGCCCCCCTCTAGTGGGTAACGAATCTCCCAGATGCTCCCCTGCTCTTCCGTCGCAACCGATTCAAGGTCGGAGACGCTCGTCTTGCAGCCTGGGCACCAGTTGACGAGCGCCTCACCGCGATAGGCGAGTCCACGCTCGTGGAGGGTGGCGAAGGCGGTGCGCACCGCTCGGCTCGACACCTCATCCATGGTGAAGCGGGTGCGGCTCCAGTCAGCCGATGCGCCGAGGCGCTGGAACTGGCCCAAGATGGTGTTGCGCGTTTCGTCCATGAAGCGGTGCATGCGCTCGAGGTAGCGTTCGCGCCCAAGTTCGGCACGGCTGCTCCCCTCACTCTCCACGATGCGATCGAGCACGAACTGGGCGGCGATCGAGGCGTGATCGACGCCGGGGAGCCACAAGGCGGCGCGACCCTGCATTCGCGCACGGCGCACCATGAGGTCTTCGAGCGTTACGAAGAGTGCGTGCCCCACGTGTAGTCCACCCGTAACGTTTGGCGGCGGCATGATGATCGTGAAGGGCGGGAGTAGCTCGCGGCCCGTGGCATCGCGCGTCTCGCGTCCGTCGGGGCTGCCGTAATCGGTTGCCGCCCATCGGGCTGCAACGCTTCGCTCTACCTCAGCGGCGTTATACGAGGGGCCGAGTTCGCGCGCCGCCGTCACGCTGATGCGCGGGGCGTCGCCGTCCGCGTGCGCGATGCGCGTCGGCTTGATGCCTCTGGCTCACTACTGCCGATCTCACGTTCCGTGAGCATGAGTGGCGATGCGCCATCGCTAATGGTCTCTTCAGTGACCACGCAGCGACGTACGTCGGGTCGATCAGGCAGGTCATACATCGTTGCAAGCAGTGCGTCCTCGAGGACGGCGCGCAGCGCACGGGCGCCGGTCTTGCGCAGGAGCGCCTTCTCAGCCACCGCGTGCAGGGCACCCGGAGTGAACTGCAGATCGACGCTGTGCATCTGGAAGAGGCGCTGGTACTGCTTCACCAAGGCGTTCTTCGGTGCAACGAGGATCTCGACGAGGTCGTCAAGGGTGAGTGGATCAAGTGCAACGATCATCGGCAACCGCCCGATGAACTCGGGGATCAAGCCGTAGCGCAGCAGGTCGTCGGGCATGAGCTGCTCCAGCACGCGGGTGCGATCGTCTTTGCTCGCCGGCGTATCTGCGCCGAATCCGATCCCGCGTCGGCCGACTCGATCGGAGACGATCTTCTCGAGCCCTTCGAACGCCCCGCCGCAGATAAAGAGAATATTCGTCGTGTCGATCTGCAAGTACTCCTGATGTGGATGCTTGCGGCCACCCTGCGGTGGAACGTTTGCAATGGTGCCCTCGATGATCTTGAGCAGCGCCTGCTGCACCCCTTCGCCCGAAACGTCCCGCGTGATTGACGGGTTGTCGGATTTGCGCGTGATCTTGTCAATCTCGTCGATGTAGATGATGCCGCGCTGCGCGCGTTCGATGTCGCCATCGGCAGCCTGTATCAAACGGAGCAGGATGTTCTCGACATCCTCGCCGACATAGCCCGCCTCGGTCAGGCTGGTCGCGTCGGCGATGCAGAACGGCACATCGAGGAATCGCGCGAGCGTCTGAGCAAGCAGCGTCTTGCCCGAGCCAGTCGGCCCGACAAGCAGGATGTTCGACTTTGCGATCTCAACGCCATCGGCCACATTCGGTGCACCAACTCGCTGATAGTGGTTGTGCACGCCAACGGCGAGTGAGCGCTTCGCCCGCTCTTGGCTAACGACGTGCTCGTTGAGCGCGGCATGAATCATGCGCGGCGTGGGCGTGACGCCGCCAAACGACGAGCGCTGCGGTGCTGATGGCGACTGTTCGGTTGCGATCTCTGCGCAGAGGGCAACGCACTCGTCGCAGATGTAGACGCCCTGACCAGCGATCAACTTGCGGACCTGCTCCTGCGTCTTGCGACAGAACGAGCAGCGATACGAGCCTGTGCCCGCGCTGCGTGGACCGCGCGACTTACCGCCTCCCGACTCTCCGGAACCGGCTCCTCCGCTCATGCGGCCCGCCTCACTTCCCCTTGGGCGGGATGACGGCAGGGAGCTTGTACACCTCGTCGATGATGCCGTACTCCACCGCCTGCTCAGGAGAGAGGAAGAGATCGCGATCGGTGTCCTTCACGACCTTCTCCATCGACTGGCCCGTGTGCGCGGCGAGGATCTCTTGCGTCGTACGCACGAGCTGTTCCATCTCCTTCACCTGAATGAAGACGTCGGGCGTGTTGCCACGGAACCCGCCAGAGCCCTGGTGGATCATGATGCGGCTGTGCGGCAGCGCGAAGCGCCGACCTGGTGCGCCAGCGGCGAGAAGCACCGCACCCATCGACATGGCGATGCCGGTGCAGATGGTGCTCACGGGGGCACGGACATACCGCATCGTGTCGTAGATCGCGAGGCCGGCGGTGATCACGCCCCCGGGGCTGTTGATGTAGAGCGAGATCTCCTTCTCGGGATCCTCTGAATCAAGGAAGAGGAGTTGCGCAATGATCAGGTTGGCGATGTCGTCTTCGACCGGGCCGCCCAGGAAGATGATGCGCTCCTTGAGGAGGCGTGACCAGATGTCATAGGCGCGCTCGCCCTTGCTAGAAGACTCGATCACCATTGGTACGAGCATTGGTCACCCCCTACGTGTGCACCCGCTCTCTGCGGGAGGCTGAGTTTACTTGGCGGGAGCGCTCGCGGCGGTAGGCGTCGCTGGACGCGCCGGGGCCCAGGTCGGCCAGGCCTGCGGGTGAGCGTCAAACCACTCGTCGACGAGCCGTTCCACCACGAGCGAACGACGGAGGGAGGCACGGATCGCTCGGCGCCCTCGCTCCGAGGTGAGGTACGCCTCAAGCTTGCGCTGCCCTTGCGTCTGCGGGCGGGCGCGCTCCACCTCTTCGTCGATCAACGCCTCTGGAACCTCGACCCCTTCGGCGCCGGCTACGGCGCTCAAGACGAGGAGCGTCTTCGCGCGACGTTCGCCACGCTCGCGCATCTCGGCACGAATCTCTTCGACGCTCTTCCCCGCGGCGCTCAGATACTGCTCAAACGTCAGACCTTGTCGCGCGATGCTGCGCGCCAACTCGTCGACGAGCCCATCGATCTCCTCTTCGATGAGTGGATCGGGGATCTCGACTGTTGCGCCATCCATGGCGAACTCAACGATCTTGTCGGCGAACTCGTGGCGACCGCGATCGACGGCGCTTGCCTTCAAACGCGTCAGGATTTCAGCTCGGAGTCCTGCAACATCGGTGACATTTGCAACCTGCGCCGCGAAGGCGTCATCAAGTGGCGGCGGGACTCGCGCGCGAAGATCGTTGATGACCACCTCGAATCGCGCCGGCACACCTTGGAGTGAAGCTTCTTGGTAATCCTCTGGGAACGTCACCTCAACCGTCGTTGCGTCGCCAACCTTCGCGCCGACGAGCTGCGCCTCGAATCCCGGGATCAATCGGTCGGATCCGAGGACGATGGGCATGCGCTCCGACGATGCGCCTTCGATCGCCAGGCCGTTGTCGGCGCGATAGCCATCGAAGGCGATGATCGCGTAGTCGCCCATTTCTGCCCCTCGGTCGGTGACGGGGGCGAGCGTGGCGTAACTGTCCCGCAGGTCGTTGACGACGGCTTCGACCTTCGCCTCATCGGGCTCTTCGAACGTTGGCTCAAAGGTGTAGCCACGATAGTCGCCGAGCTTTACCTCGGGCGGCACGGGAATCACTGCGGTAAAGGTGTAGGGCTCGCCTTCGACGATCGGCTTCGCATCGATCTTCGGGCTGGTGAGAGGAACGATGTCGGACTTCATGATTGCGTCGCGATAGCCGCGCTCGATCAGGATCTCGGTCGCCTCGTCGAGAATGCGGTTGGCTCCCGCAAAGCGCTCCACAATGGATCGTGGCGCCTTCCCTGGGCGGAAGCCTGGGATGCGGCTATGTCCCGCCACATGGCGAACCGCCTGGGCAATTGCCGCAGCTACGTCATCAACCGCGAGGGTGACCTCGAGTCGGACGGTGCTCTTCTCTGCGGGTGTGGTCGTGAATTCCATGAGCGCACAGGGTACCCGACGACCCTTCTTCTGGTGGGCGAGGTGAGACTCGAACTCACACGTCGTTGCCGACACCGGCTCCTAAGGCCGGCGCGTCTACCGTTTCGCCACTCGCCCCCGAGCATCATCGTCGCCCGTAGGGGTTCCGTCCACCGCGGGTCGACCGTCGATCAGCGCATCAATCAGCGCGCGCCCACCGCGCTGGGCGGCAGCAGCCACCACCCCATTGACAAAGGCACTCCCCGCCCCGCCCCCATGGCGCGACGAGCCGCCGGAGCGCGAACCGAACCAGCGCACGAGGAGAATGGCCAGGATTCCGAGAATCCCGAGAGCCCGCAGGGGGCGGTCACGCAGCTCTTGCCCTAACCCGCCGCTCGGGCGCAGCCGGGCACCAACGGCACGCACACGATTGAGCGACTCCTCTCGGGAACGGCGCACAACGGAGAGCTGCTCGGCCACCATGGGGCGGTTGGCGGCGAGTGCCTCGACTCGCTTGGCACGCTTCTCGCGTTCGCTCATCGCATCAGGCATCGTCGCTCTCCCCACTCGCACCACGACGCTCCTTTAGTCGATCGGCGATCCTGCGCAACGCGTCAGCCGCCGCACGGACCGCCTTGCGTGCCGGTGCGATGGCGGCTTCGGCCGCTCCGACGGCGCCGCCCACCTCTTCCGCGAATGCAGAGGCCGCCTCGTCGCGCAGATCATCAACCGCTTCGATGGTTGCTCGAAGCTCGTGTTCGGTCGCCAGCGGACGGAAGCGATCGGTGAAACGCTGCAAGTCGAAGGTTGCCAGTCCGACGAGTAGATCCACCAGCAAGAAAGAGAGGGCGAAGAGGATTGATGCGGCGATTGCGGGGCCGGCTGAGCCGCTGAAGACAATGAGTACGAGCAGCGCGCCAACGGCGCCGCCAATGAACGCCAAGGCAAAGGATCGCGCACGTCGTGACGCGGTGATCTGGAGGATCGCCGACGTGATCGCGGCGGCCAAGACAAGCAAGAGAAGGGTTACGTGAGCCGCGCCCCACACCAAAGAACCGAAGAGCTCAGCGCCGAGCACCATGAAAATGGAGATCAGCAATGCGAGCAGGGCCGCGGTGACGAGTGTGATGACGGCGACCGCGCCGAGGAGCACGCCCACCGCATCGCGGGAGATCGCACTTAGCTCAGCGGTGAAGAGGCTCCAGTGTCCGCCGATCAACGCACGCAGAGCGATGATCAGCTGCTCAACGTCGTCGCTGAAGCTCTGGCGTTCCGTTGGGCCGCCTGGTGTTTCAGTCATGCGTTTAGGCGACCGTTAGTGTTGGTGCCGACTCACTTGCGGCGCGCACTGCGAGACGCGCGGCAACCTGTCCCGCCAGCTCCTTCAGGGCTGCCGCGGCCGGACCCTCTTCGCGCTGCGCAACGGCGGGGATCCCTGCATCGCCACCCTGTCGCACCGCCATCTCCAGCGGAATGCGACCGAGGTGATCGAGCCCCTCCTCCTTTGCGAGGCGCTCGGCGCCGCCGCGTCCGAAGATCTCGGTAAGTTCGCCACAGTGTGGGCAGGCGAACGCCGACATGTTTTCGACGATGCCAAGGATCGGCACGTTCATGCGCCGGAACATCGCCAGCGCCTTGGTCACATCGGAGAGGGCGACATCTTGCGGTGTGGTGACGAGCACCGCACCCGCGATCGGCACCGCCTGCGCCAAGGTGAGTTGCGCATCAGAGGTTCCAGGTGGGAGGTCAACCACGAGATAGTCGAGGTCGCCCCACTCAACATCGCGCAAAAACTGCTGGATTGCACCGCCGATGAGGGGGCCGCGCCACACGATCGGCTGCCCCTCGGGAACAAAGAACTGAATGGAGATGAGCTTGACGCCATGTCGTTCGATCGGCTCGATCTTGCCGCCAGCGCTCGATTTCGGAGAACCCGTCGCCCCCAGCATCTGCGGAAGGTTCGGCCCGGTGATGTCAGCGTCGAGCAGGCCGACGCGAGCGCCGCTCTGGGCGAGCGCCACCGCGAGGTTGACCGAAACCGTGCTCTTGCCGACCCCGCCCTTCCCAGAGGCGACGGCCACAATGTTCCGAATGCCTGGCAGGAGGCGCTCCTGGGTCGAGGCGGAGGCGCGGCGGACCTTCGAGCCCCAGCGGAGCTCCGCCACTGTTACACCGATTCCATCGAGTGCCCCGCGGATGTCTCGCTCGATGACGTCCTTCAGGGGGCAGGCGGGGGTGGTGAGCTCGATCATGAAGCTGGCCTGGTCCCCTTCGAGGGTGAGCTCCTTGACCATCTCCAATGTAACAATGTCTCGACCGAGTTCAGGCTCCTGCACCGTTGCGAGGGCCTGCATGACGGCGGATTCGGTGGTGGCCATTGCTCCCCTTTCGCCCCTCCTCGGGCTCTCGGCCGCGCCCCACGGGCGCGCCTCCCCCATCCTACCCGCAACGGCGTTTGACCCCACCCCCCGTGGGTCATAGTCTTCGCACGTCCTCACTTGAGGGGCAGATTCAGGACACGAGTCCGCGGAGGTGTAACCGAGGGTGGCAGACGTCGACGTTCGCCTGGTCAATGTGACCAAGAAGTTCGGAGATCAGACCGCTGTGGACGGCATCACGCTTGATGTCTCGGACGGCGAATTCTTCACCCTCCTCGGCCCATCGGGCTGTGGCAAGACCACAACGTTGCGCATGATCGGCGGCTTCGAGCAACCAACGAGCGGACTCATCGAACTCAAGGGCGAAGACGTCACCTTCCTCCCGGCACATCAGCGCGACGTCAACACCGTCTTCCAGAGTTACGCGCTCTTCCCGCACCTCACGATCTTCGAGAACGTCGCGTTCGGACTTCGTCGTTCAGGTATCAAAGGGGGCGAAGTGACGCGCCGAGTCGGCGAGGCCCTCGAGTTGGTGCAACTTGTCGGATTCGAACAACGCTACCCGGCACAGCTTTCAGGAGGGCAAGCGCAGCGCGTAGCCCTTGCACGTGCGCTGGTCAACCGACCAGCTGTGCTTCTGCTCGATGAGCCACTTGGCGCACTCGACCTGAAGCTGCGCAAGCAGATGGGCATCGAACTCAAGCGCATCCAGCGCGAAGTCGGCATCACGTTCATCTACGTGACCCACGACCAAGAGGAGGCGATGACAATGTCTGACCGCATCGCGGTCATGAACAAAGGCCGGTATGAGCAGCTTGCCGGACCAGAGACACTCTACGAGCGCCCCGCCACTCGATTCGTCGCGGGCTTCGTCGGCGCAAGCAATCTCCTCGAGGGTCGTATCGGCAGTGAGGGCGATCAGTGGACGGTGACGTTGCCGTCCGGTTCGACGATCCGCGCGCCGAAGTCGCTGGGTGACATCGGAGCGACGGGGGCGATCGGCGTGCGCCCCGAGAAGCTCAGCTTGCTCGAACCTGGACAGGAATCAAAGGGGAATGCACTGGAAGGAGTGGTGGTGGACACGAGCT
Organism: uncultured Chloroflexota bacterium; assembly: GCA_903851225.1. GTDB lineage: Bacteria > Chloroflexota > Limnocylindria > Limnocylindrales > Limnocylindraceae > Limnocylindrus. Next base: position 10,957 of record CAINNT010000092.1, on the reverse strand, counting down.
ACCTCGGGGTCATCACGCAGTACGTGGTCGAGGGCGCAGGCGGTCTGCGTCTCCTCGTGAGCGAACAGAACGTGGACCGAACCACGCGGAACGACACATGGCGACCCGGTGAACGCGTGACGTTGACCTGGCGCCCAGAGCACGGCTTCGTCGTTGGCGATGCCGTTGGCGCGTAGAGCAGAGGAGGGATCCATGGAACGAGAGAGCGCACTGGAGAAACTGGTTGATCGTCGGACTGTCTTGAAGGCGGGCGCGGTCGCGGGTGCGGCGGCGTTCATTGCCGCTTGCGGCACCCCGGGCGCCTCGTCGAGCGCGAGCCCGAGTGGCAACGCCGAACAGAGCCCCAGCGACGTGCTGAACTTCGCCAACTGGACCTATTACATCGACGTTGATGAAGGTGTCGACACGGCCACCGCCGAGACATCGGAGAGCCTCCGACGATTCAAGGCCGAGTACGGCACATCGGTCAATTACCAAGAGGTCCTTCTCGACAACGACGAATTCTTCGGCACAATCAAGGCGCCGCTAGAAGCGGGTCAGGACACCGGTTGGGACATCGTCGTGCCGACGACCTGGATGGCGAAGAAAATCATCGACCTCGGATGGGCGGAGAAGCTCGACAAGAGCCACATGCCCAACTTCGTCGCCAACCTTGCCGACGAGTTCAAGGGGCGTGCCGCTGATCCAACGAACGACTACCTGGCACCCTGGCAGTCGTTGATGACGGGTCTCGGAGTCAACACCGCCAAGACGGCTCGCTTCACTTCCGTGAACGGTCTCTGGGCAAGCGGCTTGAAGGGGAAGGTCGTGCTGCTTACGGAGCTGCGCGACACGGTTGGCTTGGTGATGCTCGGCAACGGCGCCGACCCATCGGCACCGACCCGCGCGACCTTTGACGCCGCGATCGACACCCTGCAGGAGGCAATCACCTCTGAGCAGGTTCGGAAGCTGGCCGGAAACGGCTACACGGAGCTGCTGATCAGCGAGGCCGCGTTCGCAGCAATTGCCTGGTCGGGTGACGTTGGCATCATTCAAGCCGACAAGCCCGAGTTGGAGTTCATCGTCCCCGACGAAGGGGGCATGTATGCGACGGACAACATGCTCATCCCGAAGGGGGCACAGCACAAATACACGGCAGAGCTGTGGATCGATTTCTACTACCAACCCGAGATCGCAGCGGTGGTGGAGGCCTACGTGCAGTACATCTGCCCTGTGAAGGGAGCAGACGTCGAGATCACGAAGATCGATGCAGCCCTCGGTAGCAACCCGCTGATCTTCCCTGATGCGGCGACGAAGTCGCGGCTAAAGGTTTGGGGAGACGTCAGCGCAGAGGATCAGGCCTACTTCGACGAAGAGTTCAGTGCCATCGTCGAAGGCGTCGGCGCCTGATCCGCGGCAGAGAGAGGACGAGCGCGTGGGGCTGATCCGTCGGCACCCGGCGCTCGTCCCCCTCCTCTTACTCCTGCCGGGGATCACCTGGCTGGGTTCGTTCTATCTCGCTCCGAACCTCCAAATGTTCGCGTCTAGCTTCTGGAGCGGATCTCTCGAGAACGGCTTCGCGTTCAGCCTCGGCAACTGGGTCAACTACCCGAATGCGCTCGGTACCTACCAGGAGCAGTACCTGCGATCGATTCAGTACGGGTTTGCCGCCACGCTGATCTGCTTCGCGATCGCCTTCCCGCTTGCGTACTTCATCGCCTTCCGGTCGGGTAGGGCGCGGAGCATCTTGCTCTTCTTGGTTGTAGCCCCGTTCTTCACCTCATACCTCCTGCGCACCATCGGCTGGCGCACCATTCTCGGTGACGAGTCCATCGTCCTCGGGCCGCTGAAGTCGGTTGGATTGATTGACCCAAGCGCTCGAATCCTCGACACGCCGGTGTCGGTCGTCGCCGGCATCGCATACAACTTCGTCCCATTCATGATCCTGCCGATTTATGTGTCGCTCGAGAAGATCGACCGCCGCCTTCTTGAGGCCGCCCAGGATCTGTACGCCTCCAGTTGGGGTGCGTTCCGACGGGTGACACTGCCACTCGCCGCTCCCGGAATATTCGCAGGCTCGCTCCTGACGTTTATTCCAGCCATCGGCGACTTCGTAAATGCCGAGCTTCTCGGCAATCCAGGGACGACGATGATCGGCAACGTCATCCAGCGGCAGTTCCTCGTGGTCCGCGATTACCCGACCGCCGCCGCTCTCAGCTTCATGTTGATGCTCTTGATCCTCATCGGCGTGACGATCTACGGACGACTCCTCGGGACCGAGGAGCTGACCTCGAAGGCGATATGAGCGGTCGACTCGGCGGCCTGATCAATGCGATCCTCTCGCGTGCTCTCGCCGTCTACGCATCGCTGGCGCTGATGTATCTGCTCCTCCCGATCGTCACGATCGCGATCTTCAGCTTCAACGACCCGGTCGGGCGCTCAAACTATGCGTGGGCAGGGTTCACCTTCGACAACTGGCTGACCCTGTTCCGGGATCCGACGTTGGTGAAGGCGGTGGGGACATCCCTGCGCATCGCGCTAGTCTCCACACTGATCGCCACGACGATCGGGACGCTCATGGCCATGGCACTCGTGCGCTACCGATTCCGTTTCCGTAAGGCGATCGACCTCTTTGTATTCCTTCCGCTCGCCACCCCAGAGATTGTGCTCGGGGCCTCTCTGCTAACCCTCTTCGTGACGCTCCAGATTCCACTTGGCGAAGTGACCCTGATCCTCGCGCACGTGATGTTCAATGTCAGCTACGTGGTCGTCACGATGAAGGCGCGCCTCTCCGGTTTCGACATGCGCCTGGAAGAGGCGGCGGCCGATCTGGGGGCGACACCGTGGCAGACCTTCTGGCGCGTGACCTTTCCTCTGATCCTTCCGGGGATCGGGGCTAGCGCAATCCTGGCGTTCGGACTCTCCCTCGACGACTTCGTGATCACGCGATTCAATGCCGGACAGGTCCAAACCTTCCCCGTGTACGTGTACCTGAAGGTACAGAAGGGCATCCCACCGCAGGTAAACGCATTCGCCACCCTCTTCTTCATGGCGACCGTCACCCTCGTGGCGCTCGGTGCGCTGCTGCAACGTCGACGCGCTACGCTGAAGCAATGACACGACCATCCTCCGGTCCTATTCCTGATCACAAGGTCATCGCCCCCGTCTGGGGTCGCGCGGCAAGCGTCGATGTCGAGCGCGGCGAAGGCTCGTGGCTGATTGACCGGAGCGGGGTGCGCTGGCTCGACTACACCTCGGGGATCGGCGTCGTGAACACGGGACATGCGCATCCGCGCGTGGCGGCGGCCATCGCCGAGCAGGCCGCAAAGCTGCTGCACGGGCAGCAGAACATCGTCTTCCACGAACCTGGCCTGCGCCTGCATGACCGATTGAGCCGAATCCTCCCAGGTGGGCCGTGGGGCGTCTTCCTCTCGAACTCTGGTGCAGAGGCGGTCGAGGCGGCGGTGAAGCTGGCGCGACGCGCCACGCGGCGGCGCAACATCTTGGTATTCCGCGGCGGCTATCACGGTCGCACGGCGCAAACCATGGCGTTGACCACCGCCAAGAACGTCTACCGCGGTCACTTCGAGCCGCTCCCCGGCTCCGTCTACAGCACCGCCTACCCCTATTGCTACCGTGCCCCGAGTGGGCCGCGGGATCCGCAGAAACCGGGGGCCGGCGGTTCGTGTGCGGGCTGCACCTGTCGTTGGGAAGAGGAGTGGGACCTCACCCTGCACACCCTTGTCGATGCCGAGGATGTCGCCGCGGTGATCATCGAGCCAATACTCGGTGAGGGCGGCTACATTGTGCCGCCGGCGGGATTCCTGCCGCGCCTGCGCGAGCTGACCCGCCAACTGGGAATCCTGTTGATCGCAGACGAGGTGCAGACGGGATTCGGTCGCACCGGAGAGATGTTCGCCGTGCAGCACAGCAAGGTCGAGCCCGACATCCTCGTCATGGCAAAGGGGATCGCCTCTGGGCTGCCCCTCTCGGGAATCATCGCGCGTAGCGAGCTGCTTGCGAGCTGGGCGCCCGGGACCCACGGGGGAACTTACGGTGGCAACGTCGTCGCCTGCGCCGCCGCGCTCGCAACGCTTGACGTGATCGAACAGGAGCAGTTGGTGGCCAATGCTGCGGCACGCGGCGCGCAGATGCTCGCCGGACTTCGCGCCGTTGCCGAGGGTCGCCGAGCAATCGGCGACGTACGCGGAATCGGATTGATGCTCGCGCTGGAGTTCGTCAAGCCCGATGAGGGGGATGGTCGCGTGCCAGACGCCGATGCGGTACGACGTGTGATCGCAGAGGCTGCCTCGCGGCGACTGCTGCTCCTTTCCGCAGGCTCCTACGGCCAGGTGATCCGCATCATTCCGCCGCTGGTGACCACCGCTGCCGAAGTGGATCAGGCACTGGAGATCATCGCGGCGTCGCTTGACGCCGCGGGAATGGTTCGCAGCTAGGTCGTTGCGTCGCGGGCCCCCATCAGGGCCTCTGGAGCCGGTGGCAGCGGGTCGTTCAGTTCAGGGATGTGCGACTCGACCAGCACACGGGAACCGGCAACTCCTAGCTGTCGGAAGAGCGTCTCGAAGCGCTCTCGCTGCGACTGACGAATCGCAGGGAGATCCGCGATCTCCCAGAGTTGACGCTTGAATGGCCCGAGAGCCTTCTTGCGCGTGCGATAGACAAACTGCTCCTCGGTGTCGCCGGGCTTTGCCTCGTCGGCAGCATGCTCGCGTAGCCAGGCGAGCATCTCGGCGCGGAGATCGCGCGGGAAGGCTGGGTGGTCCAACAACAGGTTCTGGAAGCCGGTTGCGAGGTGCACCTCAGCCGTGCCAACCTCGGGGAACCGATGGAAGAGCGACTCGGGCAGTGTCGACGCACCGTGCTGCACCGCCCCCGCGAGACCGCGCGATCTGGCGTATTCACCCAACTGACGCAGGACCTCGAAGTCGAGTGCGACTTCAGCCACTCCACCGCCAGGCAACGGCACGCCTCCATGGCTGGTTCCGGTCTGCACCGACACCTTGCTCAGCCCAGGTGCTCCTTGGCGAAGCCGAGCGAACTGGGCTTCGAAGCCGTCGAGGTAGGCGCGCAGCTCCTCAATGGTCGAATTCTCGCTGCCAACCTCCCCGATCTCCCCACCGATGCTGATCGTGATCCCCTCAGGCTCGATGCTGCGGATGTGTGCCGCAACCTCGGCAGTCCGGCGCACATTCTCCCCTTGCTGGGCATCGACTGTTGCATGCGAGAGATCGACGAGCGTAGATGCGTCGACATCGATGTTGCGGTACCCGGCGTCAACGGCGAGGCTGCATGCCCGCACGATCTCGGCCGTGACGCTCTCTGGATCGAGTGCGTACTTCTTCGCGACAAACTGGTAGTGATCGCCCTGGATGAAGACGGGGCCAGACCACCCAGCCGCCATCGCGCCAGCCAAGATGCTGGTGGCGTAGTCTGCGGGTCGCTGGAACGTATACGTCTGCTCGGAGCGTGCGAGTTCGAAGATGATCGCCGCCCCGTCCATGGACCTCGCCGTTTCGAGTGCGAGGCGTGCCGTCGAAAAGACTTGAGCCCGCAAATTCAGTGCGGGCACGCTCAACCCCTCGTACGCGCCGTGCGCCCGAGCGGCGTACAGCGGCGCGATGCTGACGCTGCGGATGCCGAGGGCATCTGCAGCCGCCCGAACAAGCCACTGCGCCGACTGCACGGCGTGCGGATCATCCGAGAACGCTGCCGTCCATGCCAGGATCGCGGCGCCGTCGCTGCGCAGCTCATTCGGCTGTAGCACCTCGATCACTCCGCGCTCGCCCAGCGTGAGGTGCGGGCGGAGCAACTGGAGTAGATGCGCGGAAGACGTTGCAACAATGCTCATGGAGCGAGCATAGTGCACCCGATCAAGAGCCGGCGGATCCCTCCAGGAGTACCGTGCGGGCGCGATGGACGCGGTCGTACTGCTGCTGACTGAGTCGACTCCGCTCCGCGAAGTGCGGGAGCGCGGCCCACGCGAAGTCGTCCCACGCACCGCTGCCAGCATCTCGGGTGACGAGAAGGGTCGGGGCGCGGCGCGAGGATCCAGTCGTTGGATGAAGCAGGTGCCCCGCAACGAGGCTCGTCGCATCGAACTGCAGCACCACACCGAGCTGATGCAGATCGTCTTCGGGAAGACGAACCGGCGAGGCTCTGAGTGCGTCGAACAGCGAGGCGAGGTCGATCGATCGCGCCTCCACAATGGCGCGATGACCTCGCGAGAGTGCGCGCAACGCCGTTCGCGCAACCTGCGGGTCGAGTCCGTCGAACAGCTGACGGATCCGCAGCAGCATTGCGCCACTTGGACGCGCCGCTGTGCCGGCGCGAGGATCCAGACACCCTATTCCGACCGGATCGGCGAGCCACTCAAAACCGTGGTCGCTCGCGACGTCAATCACGTCGGAATCGCTGCGCGTCCCGTTGATGCGCAGCGACGAAGCAAATGCGTCGGCGACGAGCGTGGTCAGGTTCCCCACGGGCGAGACCAGTGTGAGTGGCACGCCGGCGTCGAGTAGGATCGAAACATGTGCTGCGAGTCCGGCGTCGAGAACGCCTCGGGCAACCAGCGGCCTGATGCGCGCGCCATCGTCGCTCATGGCCGGCCCTCCGATAGTGTGCCGCGCTGCTTTGCGCGCTGGATCCAGGCTGACTCCGCTCCGATCGTCGTTTCGGCCCCGTGACCAGGGATGACGCGAGTCGCGGGATCGAGCGCGGCGAGGCGCACCAGCGATTCCAACATTGCGTCGGCATCACCTCCCGGGAGATCGGTTCGCCCCCAGGCACCGCGAAAGAGCGTGTCACCGCTGCAGAGAATCCCAGCCGATCGATCATGCAGCGAGATCGAGCCTTCGGTGTGTCCCGGAGTGTGCATCACACGCAAAGAGACGCTCCCAGCCTCCACGAAATCTCCCTCCTCAAGGTCACGAGTCGGCACCACGGGCGGAATTGGAAACGGCGCGGCGATGGGCTGCGGACGAGTCAATCGATCGCGATCGCGTGGGTGCACGCCGATCGGCAGCCTCCGCCCCTCCTCCCGCTCGACATGAGCTTCAAGTGCCGCGAGCTCTCCCATGTGATCCCAGTGCCCATGCGTGACGAGAGCCAGGACGATCCGCCAGTGCGCCTCCGCCGCTGCCGCAACAATTGTCGACAGCGAAGGGATCGCGGGATCGATGGCGATTGCCTCGCGTCGCACGGGATCTGCGACGAGCACCACGTTGGTGCGCAGCGGACCGATCGGAGCGACAAGCAGCACAGCGCTCATGGGCGAGGGCTTCTCCGCCTCGAAGCGGTTCGCCTGGCCGCAGGACTGAACGAACGCGGGTCGAGCTCACGCTCCAACGTCTCTCGATCCGACCCCGCGAGTCGAAGGAGTTCGCTCGCAGTGGCAACCACCGCTGCGGCGTCGGCCTCGTCTCGACGCCTCGGCTGGAATCCTGCACCGGCGAGCGGCCGTTCGGTGAACCCAACTCGGAGCCCGCCCCGACCGCCGAGGGAGGCCGCATAGCGCAGCCCCCAGAGAAGTGCCTCGCGCGCCACCGCTGCATGGCCTGCCCCACCAACGAGGGCGAGGGCCAGTCCACACGTTCCCGGAAGGGTCGCCGCCGCGCGCCAGCCATCTGGATCTGCGATTGGATCGAAGAGCAGGCTCTCCATCGGTAGCGACTGCCATCCCGCGACGGATCTTTCCGCGATCGGAGCGTCGACGGCGATCAGCATTCGATGATACCCAGCGACCGCGTTGAGCAGGGAGAGTAGCGCCGCCTCGCTCGTCTCGCGTGCACTCTGATCCTTGCTCAGCGCAGTCGTCCTGATCGCAACGAGATCGACGCTCCCCGCTCTGGCATCTGCGGCAACCCGTTCTGCACGCGATGGATCTAGTGGGCCGCGCACGAGCAGCGCCGTCTGCAATCCAAACTTTCGCGCGACCGCAAGGTCGGCCGGGTTCTCCGCAAAGAACGGCCCGCCAAGTCGACGGACGACCTCGACTTGCTCGTCCACTGTTGCGGCGAACGCACCGGGCTCGAGCAGCGTTGCGAACACGACTAAAACGGAAGCTGATCGCGCCAGACGGCCAGGTCGTACCAGCGAACAAAGACCAGCACGAGAAGTGCCGCGACAACGAACGTGATCACCGCTTCGCCACCCTGCTTGGTGCCAAACGATGCGGCCCACCTGCGACGCATCGGCTCCGCGCGCGTCGGCGCGATCAGCCCCCCGAACAGCACGCCGGTCAGGAGGCCGCCAACGTGCGCAGCGTTGTCGATCCCTCCCCCGACGAGGTCGACGCCGAATCCGATGAGGATGTTCACCAGCAGTAGACCGCTAATCCTGCCGAGCGCCTCGCGCACGCCTCGCTCCACCAGCGGGCGGTGCGCCCATTCAGCAGCGAAGGCAACCCCGAACAGCGCAAAGACCCCGCCCGATGCTCCAACCGAGTATCCGTACGGGAACCAGATGGCACTGGCGAGCGACGCGCCGACGAGGCCGAGCAAGTAGTAGAGAGCGAGACGCCGGGCACCGTAGAGGCGATACACGAGCTGCGCGGCAATGTCGAGCGCGATGGCATTGAATCCAAGGTGCAGCGCCCACGACTGCCAGCTCGGATCGATCCCGCCGTGCACCAGTGCCACGGTGACGATTCGCCAAGGTTCGCTGGTCAGGAAGTCAGCCCCTGTTCCCGTAATCTTCACCAGGGCGAGGTGCTCGGCCAGCGCAGGGGCGAACTTGGTCAGCAGCGATGCGGCGATGGTGAGCGCGACGAGCGCGCGTGGCACCCACGCTCCAGTGGCGGCGCCGCGCGCTCGCGAGAATGCCGCGTTCGCCCTCAACGAGGAGCCGCCGGTCTCGCGTGTCAACCAGCCCACGCGCGACGCGACCTCTGCACGTGCCTCTCGGCTCGGCGCAATCGCCTCCGCCTGTCGGTATGTGGCGAGCGCCGACGCAAGCTCACCCTGGCGCACCTCCTCCATGGCGCGACGTCGAAGGGCCAAGAACCGCAGTTCGTGGTCTGATGAGTTCGCGGCTATCTCCAGATACTCCGCCGCCTCCTCGTCGCGCTCGAGGCGCAGGAGCGCTTCGGCGGCACCGTAGGCGGCACGCTCAACGTCGACGCGATCGTCGTTCGGGGTCGCCTCGGAGACGGCATCGGCGAAGGCGAGCGCGGCCGACTCAGCGTCACCGCGGTCGAGCGCCTCAACACCGAGCTCCATTCGGCTCGCAAGGTCTGTCGCTTCGGCTAGCTGGCGCTGCATCTCACTCACCTGTTGAGGGTACGCGATGCGCTTTCAGGTGGCAGACGACTCACGATCGGGAAGGAGGAGCGCGACGAGCAGCTCGGTAACAGCCCCGGGGTTATCCGCCGGGCGCTCCACCTCGAGCGGGGGTGGCGAGAGGCCAGGACCGCCCGCTGGCACTCCCGCTGGGCTCGATCCTTCGAGCCTCGTTACGACGAGCCGTGCGCCGACATAGGTGCAGGCATCCATCACGGTTGCAACGACCGAGTCATCCATGGGGTCAACCAGGAGCACGGAGTCAAAGCTCGTCAAATAGCGCAGGGCCAGCTGCAGATCGGCGGCATCCATGAGCAGCGACTCGGCCCCATCCAGCGCGGTAGACAACGCACCATCACGAATCAGCGCCACGTGTCCGATACCAGCCGCCGCAAGCTTCGTTATGACTGCCTCGCCCGCCGCATCGGCACCGATCTTGCTCACCATCTCCACGGGTTCACCGGCGGCGGCGGCGGCGAGTGCGACAGACGCGGCGTAACCACCAAGGCTATAGGCCGACCCCTCGGTTCGCGCGCTCAGGGTGCCAATGACGACGATCATGCAGAGGCCGCGCCGTCCGCCTCTACCTGCACGATGAATCCCTCCGCCTCAAGGGGCGCGGTGATCGAGGCTGCATCTCCGACAATGATGATCTTCTCCGCCGACGCTGCTAGCTCATCGGCGATGAGGGCGATTGCCGTGCGGTCGACCGCAGCGACGCGCTCGCGGAAGTGGTCCGGCTCATCGGGCGAGAGTCCGAGCACCGTGAGCGCTGCAGCCATGCTCGCCACAGGCGTAGCAGTGCCAAAACGCAGCGGGAAGGTGCCGCAGAGATAGTCGCGCGCTTCGGTCAACTCGGCGTCGGTCGGTGGGGCGCTCTGCATCGTCGCGAGTTGGCGGCGCGCCTCTGCAAGAGCGGGCGCGGTAACACCTGTCTCCACGGCTGTGCCCGCCATGAACGGTCCGCGTCCGCGACGTAAATCAAATCGCGCGCCAGCACCGTAGGTGTAGCCCTTCTCCTCGCGCAGCACGCGATTGAGCCGCGAGCCAAAGAGTCCACCGATGATCTCGGCGTAGACCAGAGCAGCATGGTGATTGGGGTCGAGTCGCGAGCGACCGACCCGGCCTATGCGAATCTCTGATTGCACCGAACCTGGGCGATCCAGCACCATGACGAGAGGTGCGTCGTTGGCAACGGCGGTCGCAGGGGCTGCGCGATCCGGCTCGCCGCGACCCCAGGTGGCGCCGCCCGCGACGATCTCGCTGAGGCGGCTCTCTTCGATCAGGGCGAAGGTTGCATCGACGTCAATGTCACCTGCAAGCACCAGTGCTGGCGTGCCAAGGTGCAACACCTCGTGATGGCGCGCAGCGATCTGGTCGCGCGTGATCCGCGCGACGCCGTCAGCGGTACCGGCGAAGGGTCGGCTGTAGGCGGCCTCGGGTGCGTAGAGGGCGGCGGAGAGCGCATCGACGGCGCGGCTCCGTGGGCTCGCATGTGCCTGTTTGATCGCGGCGAGCCGCAACGCCCTCAGCCGCTCGAGGTCGTCCTCGCGCAAGCGCGGGGTGAGCGCAATCTCCGCCATCAAGTCGAAGACGCCGGCAAGACGCGAGACTGGTGCCCCAGCGCCGACGGTGAGGCTCTCCCAACCCGACTCAGCGCCAATCGATGCACCGAGCAACTC
>CAINNT010000091.1 GCA_903851225.1 uncultured Chloroflexota bacterium | reverse complement strand
CGAGGCTATGCCGCGGCCGGGAAGGTCTTTGGACGATTCCCGAAGGCCGGCTGCGACGTGAAGGCGGTCGAAGAGTTCAAGGAGAAAGATGCACCCGCCGCCTACTACTTCAGCCCGGCGGCGGATGGGACGCGACCCGGAACCTACTACGTGAATGGCTACGACCTGCCGTCGCGCTTCTTGCACGCCCTTGCACCGACCACGTATCACGAGGCCATTCCGGGGCACCACTTCCAGATCGCACTGGAGATGGAGTTGGAGTTCTTGCCGGACCTGCGCAAGCACGCTTCGCATCTTGCTGGGAACGCGTACGTTGAAGGCTGGGGCCTCTATTCGGAGCGACTCGCCGACGAACTCGGCCTCTATCGCAACGAGATGGAGCGCTTCGGCATGCTCCAGGGCCAGGCGCACCGCGCAGCGCGCCTCGTCGTCGACACCGGACTCCACGCGTTCGGCTGGAGCCGTGACAAGGGGGTCGAGTTCATGGAGTCCGTCGGGCTGCCACGAACCGACGCCGAGATCGAGACCGACCGGTACATCGCCTGGCCGGCTCAGGCGCTCTGCTACAAGGTCGGTCAGCGCGCGATTCAGCGCACGCGCGCCGCGATCGAGAAGCGCGACGGCGACAAGTTCGACATCAAGTCGTTCCACGATCACGCCATTGGTCACGGCCAGATTCCGCTTCCGGTCTTTGAGGCCGAGATGCCGAACTGGGTCAAGCCGAAGGCATGAGTGCCGCTGGGAGTACCGCGGGCGCGGCTCGCGGGACCTCCCGGCGAACGGTCGGAATACTTTGCGCGATCGGCGCCTCGCTTGCCTGGGGCTTCGGGTCGACGACGTCGGATTACGCGCTGACCGCCGGGGTGGGGAACGACACCTTCTTGGTCGTTGAGCTTGGGATTGGCTTTCTCACGCTGCTCCTCATCGCCACCGTGCGCGGCGAGCTCTCCGCATTCCGATTTCCAGGGCTACTTCGAGCTTCGACCACTGGCCTGATCGAGCCCTGGGGTGCGTACACGCTCGGCAACATCGGCATCATCTTCTCGAGCGGCGCCTTTGTCGCCCTGGTCTCGTCGCTGAACCCAGTGTTGATCGGCATCCTTGCGGCGCCGTATCTCGGCGAGAAGGTGAGCCGACCGGCGGCGATCCTCATGGCCATCTCCATCGGCGGAGTCGCCCTCGTGGTTGGCGGCGCAGGATTTGATGGCACGCTGCATCCGTTCGGGATCATCTTTGCCTTGTGCGGACTGGTCTGCGCCGCGAGCTACGGCCTCCTCTCATCGAAATTGGTGCGAACCGTCCCGGTGCTGCCGCTTGTCGCTCTCCAACTCCTAGTCGCCACCGTTGCCTCGGCAATCGTCTGGTGTCTTCGCGTGTTGGTCCTCGGCGGCGATCCACAGATTCCAGCGAACACAACCGAGTGGCTCGTGACGGTCGCTACGGGAATCTTTGGTGGGGCGGCTCCGTTCATCCTCTACCTCGAGGCGACGCGCCGAATTCCAACGACGACGGTGAGCCAGTTCGGGACACTTGTCCCTGTGATTGCGCTGATTGGTGGCGTGATCTTCCTGAACGATGTCACCACACCAGTCCAACTTGTGGGCACCGCCATCGTGGTGGCCTCCCTCTCACTGCTCGCCCGCTACGCCCGAGCGCACTGAGGTGGAGGCGTTTCTACTCTCCGCGGGGGTGATATTCCTTGCGGAACTCGGCGACAAGAGCCAGCTCATGGCAATGGCCTTCGCCGCTCGCTATCGCTTCTGGCCGGTGATGATCGCCATCACAGGGGCGACCCTGCTCGTGCATGCGGGATCAGTCTTCATTGGGCGGGTCGCGGCTGCTGCGCTCCCTGTTGACGCCATCAACATTTTTGCCGGTGTCGCCTATCTCGGGTTCGCGGTGTGGACGCTGCGCGGCGATGAGCTTGGTGACGAAGATCAGGCGCGCGCGACCCGCGTAGGGCGCTGGGCAATCCTCGCCATTGGCACCTCATTCTTTTTGTCGGAGCTCGGCGACAAGACGATGCTCGCGACGGTCACGCTCGGTGCCACCTACGAGCCGATCGGCACTTGGCTCGGATCAACCGCGGGCATGGTGCTGGCCGATGCCCTCGCGGTAGGGGCGGGAGCTCTCCTCGCGGCTCGAGTTGCGCCGCGCACGATTGCACGGGTCGCAGCGACATCGTTCGTGATCTTCGGGCTGCTCCTCGCCTTCGAGGGCGTGCGCGGACTGCTCGGCACCTAGGAGCTCGCCACCGCGCGCAGCAGGGCAGCGGCCTTCCGAAGCCGCCCGACAACGGGCCGATGCGGCCGCCGCGCGCCGAAGCCGTCACGCTCGATTTGGCGCAAGATCTCGCGATAGAGGTGTGCCGCCACGCGAATGGAGCGCCTCCCATTCTGCAGGTAGCGAATCCCAGCGATGCCAATCTCATACTCCGCGTCGGCGTGGACGATCTCAGCCCGGTAGAGGGCACGTCGATCACCATCGCGGAGCGAGGTTG
>CAINNT010000090.1 GCA_903851225.1 uncultured Chloroflexota bacterium | reverse complement strand
GCCGAAGCGCTCCATCTCGTTGCGATAGAGGCCGAGTTCGTCGGCGAGTCGCTCCGAATAGAGGCCCCAGCCTTCAACGTACGCGTTCCCAGCAAGATGCGAGGCGTGCTTGCGCAGGTCCGGCAAGAACTCCAACTCCATCTCCAGTGCGATCTGGAAGTGGTGCCCCGGAATGGCCTCGTGATACGTGGTCGGTGCGAGGGCGTGCAAGAAGCGCGACGGCAGGTCGTAGCCATTCACGTAGTAGGTCCCGGGTCGCGTCCCATCCGCTGCCGGGCTGAAGTAGTAGGCGGCGGGTGCATCTTTCTCCTTGAACTCTTCGACCGCCTTCACGTCGCAGCCGGCCTTCGGGAATCGTCCAAAGACCTTCCCGGCCGCGGCATAGCCTCGTTCGATGTCTTCCTTGATTCGAACGATGAGCGCCTCTTTCGACGGCGCGACGTTCGTTGGATCGCTCTCTGCGGCTTCACGCAGCTTCTCAATCGAGCCACCGAAGCCGAGCTTCGTGGAGATGACCTTCATCTCTTCTTGGATATCGGCCCACTCCTGGAGGCCGATCTCGTGGAGCTCCTTCGGATCAAGCTGCAGTCCGGTCCAGCTGCGGATGGCGACCCGATAGAGCTCGGCGCCGTTTGGCGCAGAGCAGAGCCCGGGCACCTCGCGCGCCTTGGTGCGGTAGCTGCCGCTGACCGCCTCGTAGTAGCGCTTGATCTGCGGATCGACGTACTCGGCAACGACCTTCTCAAGCTCCGCCCGCTCCGCGTCACCAGCAACGTTGGCCGCGGTCACGATCGGCGACTGTGCGGTTGGAATGGCCATGAGCCCTTCAAGTTGGGCGATCAGTCGCTCCGTCGAGATCTTTGAGGCAACCAGCCCGCGCTTCTCCGCCTCATGGACGCGCGCAATGGCCTCGTCCATGAACTTCGGGAAGGCCTTGAGTCGGCTCACCAGCTTGGCGAACTTCTCTGGAGTCTTCGCATCCTGGAAGGTGACGATCTGGGGCAGGATCGTCTGCACGCCATCCATGTGGTCAACCGAGGCGAGGAGATCCATGCGGTGGTCATCCTTCTCCATCGCGATCGAGCCGCCGACGGCGATCAGGTCGCGCGTGATCTTCCACTCAATATCGAGACCGTCATCGCCGATCGCCTTCGCCGCCGTGGAATACTTCTCCCACATGGCGCGGTCGCGCAGGCGCGCAGCGTCTGAGGTGTCGTCAAGGGCGCCGTCGTCCACCTCAATGCCGAGGAAGGTTCCCCAGATTGGAGAGTGCGCCAACATCTCCTTCCAAAGGTCGTCGGCGAGGGTCTTCACGGCCTGGTCGTTGGCGGATAGTGGCTTCGACACGATCTGGGCTCCTCCCCGGGGTTCCGGGACTGCTGCGCTCAAGGGGCGAGCGCCTCCCCCTCAGGATACGGCCTGAGCCCCTTCTCGGTGATGTCGTGGGCGCAGGGCGAGATGCAGAAGGAGGCCGAGCGGCCCGAACATGAGGGCGAGGGCCAACGCCGCGATGCGCAGGGGCGCTCCGACGCCTCGGCTGAGCCCATCGAGCCAGATGAACCGACCCGCGATCAGATCGAAGGCGAGCACATGGAGCCAGACGGCGAGGCTCCCAGCGGGCGTCGCGAGTGAGGCGGAGATTGCAGCCAACGTTGGGTTGAGCAGCGTTTCGAGAATTGCACCGGCGCTGGGGATCACCAGCGCTGCGTAGACAAGCCCAATCGCGACAACGGGCCACGGCGTCGACATGGTGCGCCGGGTGATCGCGGCGTTCGGGCGGACCGCCATCAGAAACCAGAATGGCCCAACGCCAATCGTCGCCGCAATAAAGATTCCGTTCAGTAGATCAGGTGCGAGGTTCATCGTCGACTCCCCCTCTCTCACTCGTTTCGGTAACTCCCCAACCCATTGAGCTGAGGTCCAGTTGTGCCACATCTCGCGCGGGCGGTTCGGCTCCCAGATGCCCCTCGAGGTCGGCGAGTCGAGGGGCAGCCATGCGAGCAAGTGCAGCCACACGGTCTGCAGCGAGAAGATGCCAGTTTCCATCCTCCCACGCCGCACTCAGGCGCTCATCGCGCGCCAGCCGCAACTGCAAGAGTGGCACAAGGGCTGGAGCAAGAACGAGGAGTCGCACAACCTCACGGTCGCTGGCAATCGCGGCGTGGCGCTCCAAGAGGAGGTTGCCGATCGGGAGTGGTCCGGTCACCACCTCGCACAAGAGCACAACACGGCCGCGGCGGTAAAGCACTGCGTCGACGGCGTCGTATGCGCCGCGGTCGGACCGAAGGCGCAGCGGCGGCGATGAATCAATAGGGTCGACGGTGGTGCGAGCGCCAAGGGTTCGCCCCGCGACAATGGTCGAGGCCAGTGCGGGTGCAACGGCGACATGCAGCCCCATCCGAGGACCCAACTCCAACAGGCCCGCGATGAGCGCCACGCGCTCCTCGTGCATCTCGGATACGGAGCGGCGTGCGCGACGAACGCCGTCGGCGACGCTCGTGTAGGCATCCAGCATCACGCTGCGCAACTCCGACTCAATGCCGATCGATTCACCATCCAGCACGAGGAGTGCCTCGTCGGCCCCCGCTCCTATCTCAAGTGCCCCCACGAGCGCCCATGCGGCAGCGTCAGCTCGGTCAGCAGCTGGCACCGCAAGTCGTTCCCGTTCGGCTCGACCCTCCACAAAGATGCGGCCCTCGCCCATCGCGATCAGTTGGTCGAAGGATCCGGCGGGCCGGAGCGTTCCATGGAGGTTGGCTACCTCAAGCAACTCGTTGGTCAGCGCCACGGCGTCGAGCACCTCTCCAGCCGCATGGGCAGCACGGGCGCGCGCGCTAGCAAAAGCGGGTAGGAGTTGTCGGGGCGTAACGGGTTCCCCGTGCGCCACGACGAGGTCGCTGACCAGTCCGATCAGGTTGCGAGGTCGCTCCCCCTGCAGCGCCGGATCACTCAGCCGCAACGTCACCGTGAGGCCAGGCGTCTGGTCGTCATCACATCGACGCGAAACGTTTCCTGCAGCGCCGGCAAGACTGATCGCGGTCAAGACTCCAGCTAACTGCTCCACGTGGTCGTCGAGCTCGATGACCACGAGCGGGTCGTGCGCCATCAGCGGATTCAATGCAACGAACAGGCGTGCTAAAGCCGATGCGATCGTCACGGCACTGTTTGATTGCAACGCACCGAGGAGCGGGTCTGGTTCGCTCTGTGCTCCGGCCCAGCGTCCAGCG
>CAINNT010000089.1 GCA_903851225.1 uncultured Chloroflexota bacterium | reverse complement strand
TGAGGAGCAGGTCGCCGTCGAGCTGGTCAAGATTCGCCGGAAGCAAGACCCACTGGAGCGCTACATCGGACTGGCTGCCCTGCAAGATCGCAACGAGACGCTCTTCTATCGCCTCCTCGTGGAGAACGTCGAGGAGTTTCTCCCGATCGTCTACACGCCAACCGTTGGCGAGGCCTGCAAGCGCTGGAGTCAAATCTGGCGCCGAGCGCGTGGCGCGTGGATCACGCCTGAAGACGCCACGCGAATTCCCGAGCTGCTGCGCAATGCCTCGGGCGGCGCCGAGATTCGCTTGATCGTAGTCACCGACAACGAGCGCATCCTCGGCCTCGGCGACCTCGGCGTCGGTGGCATGGGTATTCCGATCGGCAAACTCTCCCTCTACACCGCCGCGGCAGGAATTCAGCCGTCGTGGGCACTCCCTGTGTCACTTGATGTCGGCACTGACAACAGCGAGTTGCTGGCCGATCCGAATTACCTTGGACGCCGCACGCCGCGACTGCGCGGCGCCGAGTACGACGCATTTGTCGAGAGCTTTGTGAACGGGGTCCAGGCGGCGTTTCCTGGCTGTGTCATTCAGTGGGAAGACTTCAAGCAGCAGAATGCAATCCGCATCCTTGAGCGCTATCGCAACAACGTTCCCTCGTTCAATGACGATATTCAAGGGACGGGTGCCGTCGCCCTTGCCGGGGTCATTGCTGCGATCGTTGCAGGTGGCGGCTCAGGTACGGGCAAGATCGAAGATCAACGGATCCTCTTCTATGGCGCGGGCGCTGCAACACTCGGGATTGCGCGACTCTTGCGTCACACGTTGTCTGCCGCTGGACTGCAGGGAACCGCACTTGATACCGCAATCATCGCCCTCGACTCAAAGGGTGTGGTACATGCGGGCCGCGCGGAGTTGGGAGATGGGAAGAGCGAACTTGCGCTCAGCGAGCCAGCAGTTGCGGCGCTCGGCCTTGGCCAACTCTTGAACGCCGGGCTCACCGAGGTGATTCAACAGGTGAAGCCGACAATCTTGATCGGCACCAGCGGTCAAGCTGGAGCATTTACCGAGCCCGTGGTTTCGCGCGATGGCGGCGGCCGCAGCCGCGCCGCTGGTCTGGCCTCTCTCGAATCCAACATCGTGCGCAGAGGCAACTCCGAGCGACATCTTCGCGTGGAGCGATGGTCGTGCCGTTGTGGCAACCGGTTCGCCGTTTGACCCGGTGGTGGTCAACGGAACATCGCGAACGATTAGCCAAGCCAACAATGTCTATATCTTCCCCGGCGTCGGCCTGGCAGCAATTGCCGGGAGGCTCAAGTCCATTCCCGATGAGGCGTTCATTGTTGCGGCAACAACCCTCGCCGCGTTGACTGCCCGAAGCGCACCCGCCGGCGGGGCGCTCTACCCACCCCTTGCAGACCTGCGCTCTATGAGCCGCGCGATCGCCATTGCGGTGATCGAGGCGGGCGCGGCGGCAGGCTGGGCATCAGCCGCCGATGGGGCGCGTGCTGCCGAACTCGTTGATGGGGCGATGTGGAGCCCGAACTACCGCGCCTACGTTCCCGCCTAGACTAGATACGAGCGGAAGGAGGAGTCATGCGAATCGGCGTCTTGCGCGAAACCGTTCCAGGCGAGCGACGCGTTGCCCTCGTCCCCGATGCCATCGCCAAGCTCGTCGCGGCTGGCCATGAGGTCGCTGTGCAGCGGGGCGCCGGTGAAGCCGCCGGATTCCTTGACGCTACGTACGAGAAGGCTGGCGCGACGCTCGCCGCTGATGCCACCGCACTCTGTGGTGGCAACCCTGAAATCGTCGTCAAGGTGCGCAAGCCGAGCATCGCCGAGGCGGCACTCCTACCGAACGGCTCAACCCTTGTCGCCCTCTTGACCCCTGGCGCCAATGACGATCTGATCCCAGCGTTGAGGGACCGCGGCCTGACCGCACTCGCACTCGAGCTGGTTCCTCGCATCAGCCGCGCGCAATCGATGGATGTGCTCTCCTCGCAGAGCGGCGTGGCAGGCTACAAGGCGGTCCTACTCGGTGCGAGCGCGCTCGACAAATTCCTGCCGATGTTGACCACGGCGGCCGGAAGCATTGCCCCCGCCAAGACCTTTGTGCTTGGCGCCGGCGTAGCTGGGCTTCAGGCGATTGCCACGGCACGCCGCCTCGGCGCGGTCGTGAGTGCATTTGACGTGCGATCCGCCGCTGGCGAACAGGTGCGATCGCTTGGCGCCCAATTCGTAGAGCCGGCAGCAAAAGCGGAAGGGGCCGGCGGATACGCTCGCGCGCAGACCGAAGACGAGGCGGCGCAGAACGCCGCGATCATCGCCGATCACATCAAGAGCCAAGACCTCGTGCTGACAACGGCGCTGATCCCCGGACGCAAGGCACCGATCCTCGTCACCGATGCGATGCTTGCCACCATGCGACCAGGATCTGTTGTGCTTGATCTCGCCGCCGAGTCGGGCGGCAACGTCGAGGGATCCGTTGCGGGCGAGACGGTCGTGCGTCACGGTGTGCAGTTGATCGGCGCGGCCAATATCGCCGCATCGGTGCCACTCCACGCGAGCCAGATGTTCTCTACCAACGTGCGAACCCTGCTGACGCATCTGAGCGGCGAGAACGGCGCGCTCAACGTCGACGCTGCCGACGAGATCACGGGGCCAATGCTCGTGGTGCACAACGGCGCCGTGCCGGTGAAGGCATCATGACCGCGCTGCTGACCGCACTCGGCGCCGCCGCTGCGCTTATTGCAGCAACGACCTCGGACACCGCGACGGCCGCAGCGTCGACGACGCTGGTCGACGCGCAGATCGTCGAGGTCTACGTCTTTCTGCTCGCCGCGTTCACCGGCTTCCAGATCATCACGAAGGTGCCGCCGCTTCTTCACACGCCGCTCATGGCTGCAACGAATGCGATCTCGGCGATCAGCCTCGTTGCCAGCATCGTGATCGCCGGGGCTGAGCGACCGCTCTTCATCAACATCATGGGCATGGTCGCGGTGGCCGCCGCCACGATCAACGTAGTCGGTGGCTTCGTCATCACCGACCGAATGCTGAAGATGTTCAAGAAGACGGAGTCGCCAAAGTGATCGATCAGCAGATCGGCGCGCTCTTTGTTCAGATCGCCTACATCGGCGCCTCCGCGGCGTTCATTCTCGGCCTCCGCGGCCTAACGAAGCCCGAAACCGCACGCCGCGGCATGCAGCTCGCCGCGTTCGGCATGTTGCTCGCCATCGTCGGCACCCTGTTGAACCACGAGATCGTGAGCTATCAGTTCATCATCATCGGCCTCGTGGTCGGTAGCGCAATCGGTCTGCCGATGGGCCTGCTCGTGCCGATGACCGCCATGCCGCAGCGCATCGCAGTGAGCCACATGTTCGGCGCACTTGCTGTGACGCTCGTTGGAATCGCCGAGTTCTTGCACTACCGCGATGTTCCCGGGGGTCCGGGAGTCATCAAGATGACCGCCCTCGGCTTCGAGACGCTCTTTGGCGCACTCACGATCACCGGCTCGTTCATGGCGTTCGGCAAACTTCAGGGCTTCATTACCGGCCGACCGGTGACGTTCCCTGCTCAGAAGGTGATCAACGCCGCCGTCTTCTTCGGTGCGGTTGGCCTCTACGCGGCACTCGTTCTCACGCAGTCGGGCGGCTCCACTGAATCTGGGCTGATCATGTTCGCCGTCATGACGGTGCTCGCCCTCGTCATCGGCGTCACTCTCGTGCTGCCAATTGGCGGTGCCGACATGCCAGTCGTCGTCTCCCTGTTGAATTCGTACGCTGGTCTCGCGGCGAGTGCCACCGGCTTCGCCATCGGCAACAACATCTTGATCGTGGCGGGCGCGCTCGACGGCGCGAGTGGGTTCATCCTCTCGATCCTCATGTCGAAGGCCATGAACCGCTCATTCGCCAATGTGCTCTTCGGTGCCTTCGGTGGCGAGAAGGCTGCGGTTTCTGCCAAGAGCGCCGAAGGACTGACTACCCGAAGCGTCACACCCGAGGATGCAGCAATGCGGATCGGGTACGCCCGCAACGTGATCATCGTTCCCGGCTACGGCATGGCGGTAGCGCAGGCACAGCATGCGGTGCGCGAGCTTGCCGAGCTCATCGAGAAGCGCGGCGGTCGCGTGCGCTTCGCCATCCATCCAGTCGCCGGGCGCATGCCTGGCCACATGAACGTGCTTCTCGCCGAGGCGAATGTGCCGTACGACCACCTATTCGATCTGGATGAGATCAACGAGGAGTTCCACGCCTGTGACGTTGCGCTGGTGCTCGGCGCAAACGACGTGACGAACCCCGCCGCGAAGGGCGATCCAAGCTCGCCGATCTACGGCATGCCGATCCTGAACGTGCAGGATGCTGAGCAGGTCATTGTGGTGAAGCGCGGCATGGCAACCGGTTTTGCCGGCATCGAGAACGAGCTCTTCTACCTGGACAAGACCTCGATGCTCTTCGGCGATGCCAAGAGCGTTCTCTCCCAGGTCGTCACGGAAGTGAAGGGACTCTAGGCGCACATGGAGTTCAATCCGCTCGTTCGGGCGGTCAGCACGGTCGCCTTGGCGGCTACCGCCTTCTTCACCGTGGCCGCCTTCATGACGCTTCCAGCCGACGCGGTCTTGGCCGTGCATTGGAACATCGACGGTGCTGCGGACGGCTTCGCCGGCCGCGAGGCGCTCCTGATCGTTCCGATCACCACAGTGGTGGTCGGCGGACTGCTCTGGCTTGCCGTTCGATATGACCCGAAGCGCGCCAACATCGCGCGCAGCGCCGACGCCCTCGGACTCGTGGTCATGGCTCTCGCGCTCCTCGTGGCCGTGACGCAATCCGCAATCATCAACTCGGGATTCGGCGAAGCCGCTCGACTTGACCACGCGGTGCCCCTCGTAGCCGGGGCCTTCTTTGCAATCCTCGGCTATGCCATGCCGAACATCCGCCAGAACTACACCATTGGCGTCCGTCTCCCCTGGACGATCGAGAGCGAGGCCGCCTGGGATGCATCGCATCGATTCGTTGGCGGAATCTGGATCCTGGTTGGCGCCGCAACCGCGGGCCTTGGGTTCCTTGGCCTTAGCGCAGCCGCAATCCTCACCCTGCTCGTCGGCTTGACGCTGAGCATCATCGGCACCCTCTTTGTTGCCTACCGCGTGTATCGTCGCGAACCGAGGTCGTCGCGCACGAAGCGCCGCCGGTGATCACCGTCGACCTTCCATCGAGTGAGGCGCTTGAGGCCGCCTCGTTCGCCTTCACGTTTGCCCTCATCGGCATTGGCGCAGTCATCGTTGCGAGTGCAATCGCCGCTGCAACGTGGGCGCGATCATTGAATGCATGGGCACTCGGCGGTGTCTCGTTTGTCCTGAGCCAGACCGCGCAGGTTGTGACGCTCTTTTTGTTCGGGCCACTGCTCGGTGCGTTCACCAGCGCTCCGTTGCAAGAGGCGAGTCGCGCAATCATCCTCTCAACCGCCGCTCGAGGCGTGCGCGATGAGCGTCCACGTGCAGCGTTTGGACTTGGGCATGGCGCCATTGACCTGCTGACCAGCTCGCTCATCCCCACGCTCTCCGCTGTGATCATTCTTGGTGGCATCAGGGATGGCAGTATCTTCGCGGGCCTCGACGCCGATGTGACCGAAAGGGTGAACGCAGTTGCGGTCTTCCTTGCGAGTCAAACGCTCCTCTCCGGTGCGCTCCTAGTGGTGCAGGGAGGGCTCATGCTTGTGCTCCATGCGCTCCTGACAGCCTTCGTGGTGCGGGCTGTGGTTCGTGGTGGCGGCGCACGCATGATTGGCCGAGGCCTACTTCTACCGGTTGCCATTCACACACCAGTCGCCGTGGTGCGAACGCTCTTCCCGACGTCGACGATGCCGGTGCTTCTAGTTGCGGTGCTCGTGGCCGTGCTCGCCTATCGACGAGGGCAAGGCCCTACGGAGGAGTTACCGGCGTCTCAGTAGGGGATTCGCTTGGACTTTCCGTCGGCGGTGCAGACGGCGAATCGCTTGGTGTCTCACTTGGTGTCTCACTCGCCGGTGGTGTGGGGCTTGGACTTGGCAGCACGTAGCCTTCCGGTGGCGTGAGCAGATCGCAGCTGGGTGCAATCACTCGCTCCGCGCCGTTCTGGCGGTTCCACAAGAAGATGCGCGGTACCTGCGCGCTGCACACGATCTCATAGGCGAGGCCCTTGCCCACAAAGCGCCAGTGCCACGCCTCCGCGCCATAGCAACTCAACGCAATGTTTGCTGCACCTGCGGGATACGAGCGAATGAATCCGAATTTGTACGCATTCGCTTCGAGCCAGAGTGCGGTCGGCGATGTGGGGAACTTGGGGTTGCTCCACGCAACGCCGGTAAGGCTCCCAAGGTCGACGGTCGTGCCGAGTTGGTGCTCGGAGTGGCCGGGCACGGCGCTGTACTTGCGAGCCTGTTGCAGTCCAGACTTCGCTACCCAACCAGCGAAGACTCGCACCTGCGTCGAATAGGAGCGGTACGCCGAGAGGATCTTCAACTGGATGTTGCTCAGTTTGGCCTCGGCAAACATGGCACTGAGCGCCTCGGCTGCCTCGCGTTTCAGGAGATAGCCGCCCTTCGGGCTGATCACGCCGCGCCAGGTGATGGCGACAAGATTGGTCGGCCTGTAGCTCGACGAGAGTCGATACATCGGGTCGAGCAGTGAGGTCGCCCACTGGGTGTTGCGCCAGTTCTTGGTTGTGACCGCCCCCTGAATGCCGATCGACGTGCGCGTGATGATGATCCGGCGCTTGTTGATCTCTGAACAGGCAGTAATCGGGGGGACAGAGACGCTGCTCGGGGCAATCCCAAGTGCCGCCACCCCACCCCCAGGCAGGGCGGCCCCCAGAGCCGATGCCCCCAGGATGAGGGCGAGAAGGGGCACGATTCGCCCTAGGTGACGAGGTCGCTGACCGTGGTCCATGGCGGTAGTTTGGCGCATTCTCATCTTCAACAAAGAGTGGGCTAACGTGCGAGGCGCACGATACGGGGGAACGAGGCAGATGCCCTCGCGAAAGAGGAAGGAGCCACGCATGGCACGCACGGCAAAGCTCGCTCCGACGGAGAAGTCGGCACCGAACACGAAACAGGTGATCGCACCCTCGCGCTTCGGCGCCATTCGCAACAACCTCCCAACGATCCTTGGCGCGGTGGCGCTTGTGGCCGTCGGCGCGCTCGCTGGGTCGGCACTCGCACACGGCGGCCCTGAGGGTCGAGATGGCCGGCACCCAGGCCCAGGGTTGGAAGCCCGCATGGAGATGGAGGGCGGCCGACACGGTGACCATCATCGTGGCCCCAACGGACCACGAGCCGAGGCAGATTTCACCGGGAGCGTGACGAGCGTGAGCTCAACCGAGCTCTCGATCACCCTCGCCGATGGAACAACGACCACGGTGACGCTCGATAGCTCGAGCCAGTACTTCGCCAAGTCGGCCGGCGCCGCCGCCGACGTGACCGTTGGTTCGTATGTTCTGGTTCAGGCCGCTCGGCCAGAGGGCACCACGGCAATCGAAGCTGTGGGAATCGCCGTGCTCGAGAACGGGCTCACCGATGCGCACGTTCACCTCGGTCGACCTGCCAAGGTCACCGCGGTTGATGGCAACACGCTCACCGTCGAGATGGCAACGCGCGACGGCGTGAAGTCGCTCACCGTGACGATCGGGGCAACAACCGCGATCAGCAAGATCGCAACCGCAACGAACACCGACATCACGATCGGTGACAGTGTTGTGGTCGATCTTGGACGCGAATCAACCGCCGCCAAGTCGGTGCTGATCGTCAAGTAACCGCCGCACCAAGAACTCGCGCGACGCCGCTGGTAGTCCTCCTGCCAGCGGCGTTGTTGCGCCTAGCGCGTACGTGATCGCGCGGGTCGAGCAGCCTTGCGCGCAACTCGCTTCGTGCGCATGAGAGAAGCCACGATCGAGATCGTCAAGATCGAAAGCACAATCACCAAGCTCACGAGCGGCGGAACCTTCCAGTCGTGATTGATGGCCGGCAGGATCATCTTCACGCCGATCCACATCAACACAAAGGCTAGGCCCGCGCTCAGGTAGTGGAAGCGGTCTTTGGCGTCGGCGAGCAAGAAGTACAGGTTGCGTAGGCCGAGAATGGCGAATGCGTTCGAGGTGAAGACGATAAACGGATCCAGCGTGATGCCAAAGATGGCTGGGATGCTGTCGACTGCGAAGACTAGGTCGATGATGCCAATCACCGCAATGGTCAGGAAGATCGGCGTGAAGACTCGTTTCCCTGCCTTCATGACCCAGAAGCGCTCTTCGTTGTAGTCGTTGTTCACGTGAATAAAGCGCCGCGCTAGCTTGATCGCCGACGGCTCGTTCTCATTGGCGTGACCACCTCCTCGCAGCATCTGTACGCCGGTGAAGAGAAGGAACGCCCCGAAGAACCAGATGATCCACTCGAAGCGCTCGATCAGCGCGGCGCCGATCAAGATCATGATGCCGCGCAACAGGAGCGCGAGCAGAATGCCCCACATCAGCGCGAGCTGCTGCAGCTTCTTCGGAGTCTTCAGCGCAGCAAAGATCAGGGTGAAGACAAAGATGTTGTCGACGGAGAGCGACTTCTCAACGAGATAACCGACGAAGTACTCGGTCGTCTTCGTTCCATCACCCCAGTAGAACTGCATGGCGATCCCGAAGATGATGGCAAGCACGATCCAGACCAGGGTCCAGGCCGCCGCTTCTTTGACCGGGACAACGTGGGTGCCGTTCTTGCGCAGGAGGCCGAAGTCGATGGCGAGCGCGGCGATGAGGAAGACACCGAAGCCGATGCCAAGTGGCGAGAAGAGCTCGTTGCCGCCCATGGATCCTCCTAGCTGCTCGCCGAATGGCGTTGGATCAATGGTAGCGGAGGGGGATAGCGGGAGCGCGTTCGATCAGGCGCGGGTGAGACCACCGTTTGTTGCATCTAGCGCATAGGCGCGTGTGCAGGAGGTGCAGGTGAGCGTGGCCCCCTCGCTCGGTAGCCGGCTGCCGCAGTCGCAAACCCAGCCGATGCGCTTGGCAGGGCTGCCGACCACGAGGGCTCGCGCTGGAACGTTGCGCGAGGCGACCCCTCCCGCACCAATCATGCAGTAGTCGCCAAGGGTGACTCCAGCCACGATCACGGCTCCTGCTCCGATCGAGGCGCCATCTCCCACCTGGATCGGGCTGACCACCCAATCGCTGGCCGATGCGAGGCCACCGTCAGGCGTCTGGGCGCGCGGGAAGCGGTCGTTGGTGAGGATTGCGTTGGGTCCAATGAAGACGCCGTTGCCAGCGGTTACGCCGTGATAGACGAGGGCGAGGTTCTGCACCTTGCAGCGATCGCCGAGAACCACGTCGGCATCGATGAATGCGCCGCGGCCAATGATGCAGTCGGCACCGATCTTGGCACCCCGACGCACGACGGCACCACCCCACACCTTGCTGCGTGGGCCGATCGTGGCGCCCTCTTCGACGATTGCCGTTGGGTCGATGAACGCCGTGGCGTCGATCACTGTGCCGCCACGCCATTCGGTCGTCCGAAGCCGATGCGCTTTGCGCCGGCGGGCAGCGTTGCTCCAGCGCAAGCATTGCGCCCGTCGATCAGCACCTTCAGCCCTGGGAAGATCGTGGCGAAGTCCATCGTGCGATAGGCGGCATCGGCGGTGGCAACCACGACAGCGGTGACCTGCGCATGTGTCTTGCCGTCCCACGGCGACATCTTGAGCGCCGCAACATCATCGGCCGAGAGAAGCGGATCATGACCGAGCACGAACGCGCCGCGTGCGCGCAGCGCATCGGCCATCAGCGGCCCGCGTGCATGGGCGAGCTCGCGCACCCCTTCGCGATAGGTGAGTCCGAGCACCGCGACCGTCGCGCCGTTCAGGTCCCCGACGGCTGTGACGATTGCATCGGCGGCGCGTTCAACCTGGCCGTCGTTCACGGCGCGCGCGGTCTTGATGACCTCAAGGTCACCGTCGGTCGAGAGAATCATGCGCGGGTAGACCGGAATGCAGTGCCCACCAACGCCGATCCCCGGCTCATGAATGTGCGAGTACGGCTGGGAGTTCGCGGCGCGGATGACCTCCGAGAGATCGATGCCATGTCGATCGGCAACGCGAGCAAACTCATTGGCAAGCGCGATGTTCACGTCGCGGTACGTAGTTTCGGCGAGCTTCGCCATCTCAGCTGCTTCGAGCGTCTGCATCTGTGCAATTGGCGCGTCGAGCACACTCTCGTAGAAGGCGGTCGCGCGCGCCAAGCTCGGTGCATCGGTGCCGCCAACGAGCTTCGGATACGCCGCAAGATTGCGGAACGTCTGACCGGTGAGCACGCGCTCCGGCGAGAAGCACCCGAACACCTTAGAGCCACTCTTTTTTGCAACCGTGGCAACGAGTTCGCGCGTAGTGCCGATCGGCACGGTGGTTTCAAGAATGACGAGCAAATCGTCGTGTGCACCGGCGATCAGTGTTTCGGTTGCGCCGACGAGCGCCTTGTCGGCGATGCTCCCATCGTCGCGAACCAGTACGGGCACAACGACGAGCGCGACGTCGGCGTCGCGCACGGCGGCAGGGCCGTCGATGGTGGCGCGGAGTCGGCCCGATCCCACGTGCTCGGCCAGGAGCTCGGGGAGGTTCGGCTCGCCGCCCCACGGCGCAACACCCGAGTTGATGACGTCTACGAGGGCCTGATTGATATCGACCGCATGCACGCGCCATCCGTGGGAGGCGAACTGCAGGGC
This sequence comes from uncultured Chloroflexota bacterium, assembly GCA_903851225.1. Lineage (GTDB taxonomy): Bacteria > Chloroflexota > Limnocylindria > Limnocylindrales > Limnocylindraceae > Limnocylindrus. Next base: position 797 of record CAINNT010000089.1, on the reverse strand, counting down.
GAGCGGCAGGCCGATCTTGCCGGAGCCGATCACGGCGATCGTACCTACGGTGCCTGGGGCACCAACCCATGGCTTGGCGGCAACAGGGGCCGCGTGGGTGCACGGGTGCGGCTCAGCGGTAAAGGAGCCACCGAGCATGGACGTTGCTCGACCGAGCGGATCCGTGGTTCGTGCGCTCATCAGCCCTCCTAGTTCCCTTGGAGGGGATGCTACACCGCGGCGATGGCCTCGAGGTTCGGCCGCACAGGGGCGCCGCCGCCACGTGCCGATTCCAGAACGGCGTCGGCGAGGATCACGGCACGCGCGCCGTCGTGAATGCTGACGACGGGCTTCGCCTCGCCACGCGCGGCGGCGAGGAACGCACGCAACTCAAGGGCGAGCGGCTCTTGTCGCGCAGCCGGCAGGTCGGCCGTGCGACCAGGCTGCACCGGGGCGAACCCGTCGAGCATGGCGCTCGAGTTTGGGTCGGCACTGGTGAACGAGACGGTGCGCTGGAGCAGGCTGACGTCGTACGCCCCCGCACTCGTGGTGACGAGCAGCTGTCGACGTTTTGCTGGCGCAAGCCATGAGGCGCGAATTCGCGCGACTGTGCCACCCGTGAAGGTGAAGAGGGCCTCGGCGAAATCCTCACGCCCCTCAATGAGTCGCGATCCCGCCACGGCGGTGACGGAGAGGGGCGAACTGCCAGCGATGGCACAGGCGAGGTCCATGTCGTGGACCATCAGGTCGCGCACCACACCAACATCGCTGATGCGCTCGGGGAGCGGGCTCTCGCGCATCGCCTCGATGGCGTAAAG
>CAINNT010000088.1 GCA_903851225.1 uncultured Chloroflexota bacterium | reverse complement strand
GCACCTCGCCCAGGTGCGCGGCTACGTCTACTCGTTGCTGGTGATCACCCGAGCTCCATCCACCTCGCGGCATCGTCTGCAGATGAGTGGGTCGCCCCCGTGGCAACCTTCGCAGATGGGCTCGCGCAGTTGCGCGAACGCGAACGCACCGCAGGTCGGATGCAGCCCCGCGTGCAAACGCACCTGCTGCACGAGTTACGTGCAAATGAATCACTGGCGGAGTCGCCGTTTGGGCGAGATCCGCAGGGGCTTTGTGCAGAGGCTCAGGCCGCCGGCGCCGACGGCGTCATCGTGACGGTGCGCACCGAACGCGACGCCGAGGTGGCGCTCAAGTATCTGGAAAAACTGCGATGATGAAAGCATGAGCGAGCCAGCGGTACGCATTCAGATGCAGGCGTGTGTTCGCTGCGGCTCGCCCGTCTCGCTGCAGACGGCACTCTGCGAGCGCTGCAATCCCTTGGGGCTCGCCCAACCATCGGCGAGTCAGGCACACGGCACCGTCTTCCTCGGCATCGGAGCCGCAGTACTTCTCTTGGCCTCGCTCGCAGGGAGTGCGTCACGGGGGATCGGGCCATTCACCGCATCGATGAGCGCCGCACAATCTGTTCCAGGTGGGCTTGCCGTGAAAATCTCGGTCACGAACACGGGTGATACTGCGGGCTCCGCCACCTGCCAGGTCACGACCAGCGAAATCGGCAGTGCCGGACTCTCAGAGATCATCTCCACGCCGCGCATCGAGCCAGGTGCGACCACCACCGTCGACCGTGAGCTGAAGAGCTTCGGCAGCGAACCCATTCCGCTCGCTATCTCCTGCGGGGGCTAGTTCGCCGTCAAGCCTCCTTCAAGGATGCGCTTCAAGTGGCGCAGATCAGAGCGAAAGATCGCGGCGAGGATGGGCCGTTGCACGAACCCTCCGATGTTCGCAAAGAGCGGCGGTCGCAGGTACTCCATCCAATCGATGCGGGTGCGCGACTCATCAATCGCAGTGAAGCGCAGCAGCCCTTCGCCGACGAACCTCCCCTCGTGCCGAATCGCGAAAGTACCGGGCGGATCAAACTCTGTGATCACCACATCATCGGTGGTAGAGATACCGAAGATGCGCACTGTGGCCCGCCCACGCGAACCTGGCCGAACAGGCGGAGGCGTGAGCATCTCCACGCGCTTCATCTCGTGCATCCACTCCGGTTGACGCGCAATATCTGAGGCGTACGCCCACACCGCAGAGCGTGGTGCAGCGATCTCAATCGTCAAATTGATCTCAGGTCGCCGAATGGCGCCAGTGCGGATCAGTCGCGCGAGCAGTAGTTCAATGAGCACGGCACCGGCCAAACCGATCGCAACGAGCGAGATGAGCGCTCCCATCAGCAGAGCACCCCGCCCGCAGACTCAATCGCTTGCAGTGCAGCGGCGGTGTCGCCCGTGCGCAGCTCGACCCCAGCGGTTGCAGCAACAGCCACCTCAACGGTGAACCCGGCGGTGAGCGCATCGAGCGCGGTAGCTTTGACGCACCAATCGGTGGCAAGGCCGCAGACCGTTACGAGCGTTACGCCGGCGCGGCGGAGGAGCGCCGCAAGTTCGGTGGAGCGGACCTCGCCGGTTACTGGGTTGCGGAGCGAAAAGGCGCTATAGCCGTCCTCGCCCGCCACCCCTTTGCGAATGACCACGTCACCGGAACGCTGCGCCACGACCGCTTCGGGGAGGAGTTCGGCGCCTGGGCTCCCCGCGACGCAGTGCACGGGCCAGGTGCCGCCCTGCGGGGCGAAGTGGGGCGTGCTCTCGGGATGCCAGTCCTGGCTCCACACAACGAGTTCGCCGTGGTCACGAGCACGCTCAACGAGGCGAAGGATGTGGGGGAGGGCGGCGGGCGCGCCCGCAACGAAGAGGCTCCCCGAGGGGTCGCCGAAATCGACCTGCAGGTCGACGATCAGAAGGGCACGCTGTGGTTTCGCCATACCCGCATCCTCGCACGGGGCGCTACCCTTGTGCCATCGTGCAGACCTACGACTTCCTGGAGCAGATCCCCGACGCCGACCCAACTGAGACGGCACGCCTGATCGGAGAGATCGAGCGCTCCATCACGGCTCACGGGCCTGAGCGGGCCAAGCTGCTCCTCATGCGCCTCCTTGCGCGGGCGCGTGACCTTGGCGTAGATCTGCCAACGCTGGCCACCACGCCTTACATCAACACCATCAAGACCAGCGATGAGCCGACCTTCCCGGGCGACGAGGCGATGGAGACACGCATTCGCCACATCATCCGCTGGAACGCCGCCGCGATGGTGCTGCGCGCAAACAAGACGCACGCGGGCATTGGCGGGCACCTCGCCACCTATGCAAGCGCCGCGAGCCTCTATGAGGTCGGCTTCAATCACTTCTTCCGCGGCAAGTTAGGTGGTGCCGGCGACCAGATCTTTTATCAAGGTCATGCCGCCCCTGGCATATATTCGCGCGCCTACCTCGAGGGGCGCCTCAGCGCGCCGCAGCTCGATCGCTATCGCCAGGAGACGGCCGGACACGGCGGCCTCCCTTCGTATCCGCACGCGCGACTTCTGCCAGAGTTCTGGGAGTTCCCAACCGTCTCCATGGGCCTCGGGGGCATCGGTTCGATCTACCAGGCGCGCTACAACCGATACCTGCACAATCGCGGACTCGCCGACACCTCAGGAAGCCGGGTCTGGGCATTCCTCGGCGACGGTGAGATGGATGAGCCAGAGTCCGCTGGTGCCTTGACCCTCGCTGCGCGTGAAGGGCTCGACAACCTGACCTGGGTGGTCAACTGCAATCTGCAGCGGCTCGACGGACCCGTCCGCGGCAACGGCAAGCTCATTCAGGAGCTCGAGGGACTCTTCCGCGGCGCCGGTTGGAACGTGATCAAGGTGATCTGGAGCCGCGAGTGGGATGCACTCTTGGCTAACGATACGGGCGGGCATCTCGTACGCAAGATGGATTCGACCGTCGACGGTGAATTCCAGAAGTACATCGTTGCAGGTGGCGCGTACATTCGCGAGCACTTCTTCGGTCCGGAGCCCGAGCTTGGTGCTCTCGTGAAGCACCTCTCCGACGACGACCTTGCGCGTCTGCGGCGCGGCGGTCACGACTACCGCAAGATCCACGCCGCCTACGCCGCAGCTGTTGTGCACAAGGGCGCCCCGACCGTGATCCTGGCGAAGACGGTGAAGGGCTACTCGCTCGGGCCTTCGGTAGAGGCAACGAACGTCACGCACCAGGCGAAGAAGCTCTCGGAGTCGGAGCTCTTGGCCTTCCGCGATCGACTCGGGCTGCCGATTCCAGACGAGAAGATCCCCGAGGCCCCGTACTACCACCCTGGGCCAAACAGCCCGGAGGTCAAATACATCAGCGAGCGTCGCGCCGCGCTTGGCGGGCCACTTCCATCTCGTGTTGTGCATCCAGTGAACTGGAGCGCGCCGGAGACCTCGGCCGATGCTGAGTTCGCCACGGGGAGCAGCGTGCCCGTGAGCACCACCATGGCATTCGCCAAGCTGCTGCGCAACCTGTTGCGCGATCCGAAGGTCGGCCAATACATCGTGCCAATCGTTCCAGATGAGGCACGCACCTTCGGCATGGATCCGCTCTTCAAGCAGAGCGGTATCTACGCGCCGTTCGGTCAGCGCTATGAGCCGGTCGACTCAGAGTTGCTGTTGAGCTATCGCGAGTCGCAGAGCGGTCAGCTCCTCGAAGAGGGGATCACCGAGGCGGGCTCGATGGCCTCGTTCCAGGCCGCATCCACTGCCTATGCAACGCACGGTGTGCCGACCATCCCGTTCTACGTCTTCTACTCCATGTTCGGCTTCCAGCGAGTCGGCGATCAGATCTGGCAGGTTGGCGATGCGCGCGGTCGTGGCTTCTTGATTGGTGCGACCGCTGGTCGCACGACGCTTGCCGGCGAAGGGCTACAACACGACGATGGGCACTCGCAGTTGATCGCCCATCTGCATCCGCACGTTGCAGCGTACGATCCAGCGTTTGCCTATGAGATGGCCGCGCTGATTCGTCGGGGTATGGATCGGATGCACGGTGGTTCCGAAGACATCCTCTACTACCTCACGATTTACAACGAGAACCAGGCGCAGCCAGCGCGACCTGAAGGTGCGCACGTCGACGAGGGGATTCATCGGGGCCTCTATCGGTTCGCCGAAGCGGATGCCAGCGCGAGTGGTCCGATCGTTCGCCTCTTCGGCTCGGGTGCGATCATGGGCGAGGTGCTCGCCGCGCGCGACCTTCTGCGCGAGCGTTTTGGCGTACGCGCCGAGATCTGGTCAGCCACCTCGTACTCGGAGCTACGTCGAGAGGCGTTGGTGGTTGAGCGCTGGAACCGTCGCCACCCGGAGAGTGCGCCGCGAAACTCGTGGCTGCAGGAGCAGCTCGGCAGCGGCGGCGCGCCAATCGTTGCCGCGAGTGACTGGGTGACCGCCCTGCCAGACCTGCTCGCCCCTTGGATCGACGTGCCGTACATCGTGCTCGGCACCGATGGCTTTGGCCTCAGCGATACCCGCGAAGCGCTCCGTGAGTTCTTCTCCGTTGACGCCAAGCACATCACGGCCGCCGCGATGGTGGCCCTCGCGCGAAGCGGGGAGCGAACATCAACTGATGCGGCCACGGCGATCAAGGAGCTGGGCATAGACCCAGATCGACTGCCGGTCTTCGTCCTCGACCGCTAAGGATCTAGCAGGACAAGGTCACTTGTCGCATTAGACAGGTGTGGTTGACACTCCTGCACCGGTGGTGGCACCATCTCCCTGCGCAATTCGGACAGCTGCGAGGGGGTTCACATGGAGAGCGTCATCGCCTGGGGATTCGGCGGGCTACTCACCGGACTTCGTGAGGGCGTCGAAGCGGCACTCATCGTCGGTATCATCGCCAGCTACCTCGTGAAGATCGGCCGCGCCGATCGGCTCGCCAGCGTCTGGCTTGGCGTCGCCGCCGCCATCGCCGCCTCTGCCGCGGTGGGTATTGCCGCGTTCGTGCTGCTCGGGAGCCTGCAGGGGACCGCCGAACAGGTCATCGCTGGCACCACCTCGCTCCTCGCCGTTGTCATCCTGACGTACATGCTCTTCTGGATGCGCAAGCAGGCGGTCACCCTTGGCGCCGACCTTCGCAGTGGCGTTGACCGTGCAGTTGCATCCGCTTCGGTGCTCGGGCTCAGCCTCCTCGCCTTTACCGCAGTGATCCGTGAAGGGATTGAGACGGCACTCTTCTTGCTCGGCCAGACGACGGCCGCCGCTGGAGAGGGGCTTGCTGTTGTTCTTGGCGCCGTCGTTGGCCTACTGATTGCCGCAGGCATCGGCGTGTTGATCTTCCGAGCTGGGTTGCGGCTCAACCTCAGCGCCTTCTTCAACGTAACGGGCGCCGCCCTCGTAGTGATTGCGTCAGGTCTCCTCTCATACGGCGTTCATGAGTTCATCGAGGTTGGCATTCTGCCAGGCTTGATCACGCCGCTCTACGACATCTCCGCGATCTTGCCGCACAAGGAGGGGATCGGGCAGTTCCTTCGAGCGATTGTTGGCTACAGCTCCACGCCCGAGCTGACGACGCTCCTCGCCCAGGGCGGCTACCTGCTCTTCGGTCTTCTCTATTACGTACGCCCAGTGCGGCGAGCCGCAGCAACTCGCGCCGCCGCCAGCGCTTGATTGGCGCGCGCAGAGATTGCGCGCGATGATGTGCTGATGCCGATACTTCAGGTTGAAGGTCTCTCGCACTCGTATGGCGATCGCGCAGTTCTTCGGAACCTTTCGCTGGAGATTGCCGCTGGCGAGTCGGTGGCGCTCCTCGGCCCAAACGGATCAGGCAAGTCGACGCTCTTGCGCCTTGTCGCCGGACTGCTCGCCCCCACGTCTGGGCGCGTCACGTTAGATGGCAGCCCCGCGGCCGCCGGCCGGAGTGAGGTCGGCATAGTCTTCCAGGATCCTCGACTCCTGCCATGGCGCACGGTACTGCGGAACGTGACGCTCCCGTTGGAGCTCGCGGGCGAGCCTCTGGTGACCGCTCGACCTACCGCAGCGGCGGCGCTCACGCGTGTTGGAGCGGGTGAGTTGCTCGAACGCAACCCTGCGGAGATCTCTGGCGGTGAACGCGGTCGCGCAGCGCTGGCGCGCGCGATGGTACGAACGCCATCACTCCTGCTGCTTGATGAACCGTTTGCTGCACTCGACGCCATCACGCGCGCAAGACTCGATGACGAACTCCCAGAGCTGGTTGCGGGTGCAGCGACGCTTCTGGTGACGCACGATGTTGCCGAGGCGCTCCTTGTGGCCGACCGAGTGCTGATGCTCGGCGCAGACGGGGCAATTGCGCTCGAGGTTCCAGGCCTGCGCAGCATTCCGCCAGTTGAGCGCCGCGCCGCTCTCCTCTCGCCTGATGGCGCGACCCGGCAGGCGCGCCTCTACGCCGCGCTTGATCAGGTGGCACATGCGTAGGCTGAGTCAGCTCACTCCGTTCGCGCTCGCAGCACTCCTGCTCGCGGCTTGGGAGTTCGGCGTCCGGGTCGCCGCAGTGCCGCAGTTCATCCTCCCTGCGCCGTCGGTCATCGCGATGCGCTTCGCCGAGGCGTGGGCTGACGGCACCATGCTTCGTCATCTCGCGCCGACGGTGATTGAGGTCACGATCGGCGGCCTGCTCGGCGGTGCCCTCGGATTGCTGATTGGCGTTCCTCTTGGTTTATCGGGCTCGGCCCGACGGGTGATCAGCCCCTATCTCGTCGCTGCACAGTCAACACCGATTCTGGCGCTCGGCCCGGTACTGGTGCTCTGGCTCGGGCCAGGACTCGCCGCGAAGGTGGCTGTCTGCGCACTGATCACCCTCTTCCCCGTGGCGATCTCTACGCTGGTTGCCGTGCGCGATGTCGACACTGGCACCCTTGAGCTCATGCGGTCACTTGGGGCATCGCGCTGGCAGACCCTTCGGTACGCGCGACTCCCCGCGGCACGGAGCGGCATCCTGGCAGGGGCGCGCGTTGCCGCAACGTTGGCGGTGGTTGGCGCAATCGTGGGCGAATGGCTCGGCGGCACCTCAGGGCTCGGTGTACTCCTTAATCTCGCGCGCGGCTCCCTCTTCGATACCCCACTGCTCTTCGCCGATCTGTTGCAGATTGCAATTGTTGGCGTGAGTGCCTATGGATTCGTGCTTCTGATCGAGCGGCTAACATCGCGAAGGATCGCTTGATGCGATCAGGCATGTAGGGGGAACACCATGAAGAGAATCTTGGTCGTAGTGCTTGGCAATTTGGCACTCGTTGTTGCCGGTTGCACCTCGAGCTCTTCACCGTCGCCTTCGCCAACAGCATCAACGTCGGTGGCACCCGTGAAGCTCACCGTAGGTCTCGGCTATATCCCAGGCGTGCAGTTCGCCCCCTTTTATTTGGCCCAACAGAGCGGCGCATATGCTGCCGCGGGTCTCGATGTGACGCTGCAGAACCAAATCGATCCTGATCTCATCAGCCTCGTTGGCAGTGGTGGGTTGGACCTTGCCCTCGCCGACGGCACGAGCATGATCCCGGCTGTTTCGCAGGGGATCCCCGTGCGCTACCTGGCCACCATCTACGGCGTGCTGCCGAACGTTGTGATCGCGCGAACCGACGCCGGCATCATGAGCCCAGCCGATCTCGCGGGGAAGCGCGTGGGCACGCCAGGACAGTACGGTTCCGGGTACTTGACCCTTCTCGGAATCTTGGAAGAGGCATCGCTCAGCGTTGACGACGTGTCGCTCGAACTTTATCCCGATTTTGGACAGACGCAGGCGCTGATCAGCGGCGCCGCCGATGCGACAACGGGGTACGCCAACAACGACCTCGTGCAGGCGCAGGCTGCAGGTATTGAGGTTGAGGTGTTCTACGCATCCGCGGCAGCGCCATTCGCTGGACCAGGCCTCATCTCATCACCAACAACGATAGAGAGCAAGCGTGATGCGATCCGCGCCTTCATTGCCGCTACGCTTGAGGCGATGCGCCAGATCGCGGCAAGCCCAGAGCTCGGCGTCGATGCTGCGGCGAAGGTCGTTCCTGAGGTTGCCGCGACACCTGCGGCCCGCGCCAACTCGCTCGCCGTCATGCAGGCAACGGTCGGCGTCTGGGCTGGCCCACTGCAGGAGAGCGCTGGCTACGGAGCGATCAGCGTGGAGAGTTGGGAGACGTCGATCAGCTTCATGCGGTCAATTCCGGGGCAGCAGGTGCTCGAGGGATTAACTGCGAGCGATATCGTCGACGAGTCGCTGCTCCCGTAAGCGGGCCGCCCTTAGACGAGCGGCCACGGAAGTGGCGGCCAGTCGGGGCTCGGTTCTGGGAAACAGCCTGTTGCAGCGAGGTCGCCAAGGCGCGAGGACAGGGCATCGATCTCCGCCCCGTCGAGGATCGGCGAGAGCTGTGCGCGCAGTGCCCCGTGGTCGGTCAGGCTCTGGACTCCGCGTGCGATGATCGTCGACTCATCGTCGGTGAATGCCGTGCTGCGCCATGCCCACAACACGGTGCGCAGCTTCGGCTCGACGGCGAAGGTGACACCGTGATCGACGCCGAGGATCCGACCGTCGGGGAGGGGGAGAATGTGCCCACCCTTCCGATCGCCGTTGTTCACGATCGCGTCGAAGAGGGCGAGTCGGCGCAGCCTGTCGTCCGAGGCATTGACGAGGTCAATCGCTCGCTGCACGCCTTCATGGTTGATCCAAAGCTGTACGGCCCCTTCGCCGGCAGGACCGTCGCGCAGGATCGTGGGCGGCACAACTCCTAGCTCGAGGACCTCGCTCACAAGGTACGCGGCGGTTTCACGCGCCGCGAGACTCCCCTGGGGGAAGTCCCAAAGTGGTAACTCGCCGCGGACCGGCTTGTAGATCACGTGGAGACCGCCCTCGATCTCGCAGAGGAAACTGGCGTTGCTCGCCTCGGCGATGCGCCCAATCGGTTCGAGCGCCGGTGAGCGCCGCATCAAGCGAAGCGCCTCATCGATCTCGATGAGGCCTGAACCGGTGGGGAGCGCCGTGCGCCAGCGTGGAGTCTCGGGCTGGTCTGGCACCTCAGTTGAGGAG
>CAINNT010000087.1 GCA_903851225.1 uncultured Chloroflexota bacterium | reverse complement strand
CAGGCTGCAACTCGCCTGCATGAAGCCGGAGTTGCTAGTAACCGCTGGTCAGCACACAGCGGTGAATATGTTCCCGGGGCTTGTACACACCGCCCGTCAAGTCACGAAAGTCGGCAATACCCGAAGCCAGTGCGCCAACCGCAAGGGGGCAACTGTCGAAGGTAGGGTCGGTGATTGGGACTAAGTCGTAACAAGGTAGCCCTACCGGAAGGTGGGGCTGGATCACCTCCTTTCTAGGGAGTTTCTGTCTGGACCAGCGGTGGTCTGGACGCAAAAGGAATCCCAGGTTAAACACGTCGCCGATCGCGCTCTCCAGCTGAGTGGAGCGTGCACCTTCGCAAGAGGGTGAGGCGCACGTGACTCGGCAAGCAAACCGAACCCGCAGTGGTTTACGGTTGTCCGTGTTCCTGCCACTCTTTAGCTGTCCGGTGCCGGTACTCGCATGTGCGAGGCGCGGTTCCACGGGGGCGTTTAGCTCAGTTGGTTAGAGCACTGCCCTGATAAGGCAGAGGTCTCTGGTTCGAGTCCAGAAACGCCCACCACCATCACTGGGGGACGTAGCTCAGTTGGTAGAGCACCTCCTTTGCAAGGAGGGGGTCAGGAGTTCGAGTCTCCTCGTCTCCACCAGCCCCCAGCGACACAGCACATCACTGATCACTGGCCTTCCATCAAGCAAGGTCAGCGACCAGCGATCAGCTGGGCGACTCCGGTCGCGGTGCCGCAAGGCACACCCTTAACAGCCGAATACATGACTGAACATCGAATGTAAGAAGTTTCGTCGGATGAAACAAGTGAAATTGTCAAGGTGTATCCCGAGATGGTCCGCGGGCGGCGATGAGTCGTCGCTGGTGGGTCAAGTTATTAAGAGCACTAGGTGGATGCCTTGGCGCCAAGGGCCGATGAAGGACGTGGCAGGCTGCGAAAAGCTTCGGGGAGTCGCGAGCAGACAGTGATCCGAAGATGTCCGAATGGGGAAACCCGGCTGGGGTAATGCCCAGTCATCGGTGGCTGAATACATAGGCCACCGGAAGGTAAGCCAGCGAACTGAAACATCTAAGTAGCTGGAAGAGAAGATATCAATTCCCTGAGTAGTGGCGAGCGAAAAGGGAACAGTCCAAACTGCGACAGCGTGATAGGCGGGAGCCGTTGCTGTCTCGGGGTTGTAGGAGTCGACCTTCGGATCCTCCCGGATTCGAGCGAAGTCAAAAATCTGATCGTTAGGTGAACCTGCTTGGAAAGGCAGGCCACAGAGGGTGAGAGCCCCGTAACCGAAAGCGATCAGACTTCGTGGTCGACCACCTGAGTAACGCGTGGAAGGTCTCTCATGCGTGAACCTAGGGGGACCACCCTCTAAGACTAAATACTCTTGGCGACCGATAGTGAACAAGTACCGTGAGGGAAAGGCGAAAAGAACCCCGTAAGGGGAGTGAAATAGAACCTGAAACCGAGTGCTTACAAGCAGTCAGAGCACTATGTTGGAAACAACAGTGTGATGGCGTGCCTTTTGAAGAATGAGCCGACGAGTTATTGCTGTGTGGCAAGGTTAAGTCCGAGAAGGACGGAGCCGTAGCGAAAGCGAGTCTCAATAGGGCGTTGAGTCGCATGGCGTAGACCCGAAACCGGGTGACCTATCCATGGCCAGGTTGAAGCGAGGGTAATACCTCGTGGAGGACCGAACTGGTGAATGTTGAAAAATTCTCGGATGAGCTGTGGATAGCGGAGAAATTCCAATCGAACCCGGAGATAGCTGGTTCTCCCCGAAATAGCTTTAGGGCTAGCCTCGGGCGTTCAATCATGGGGGTAGAGCACTGGATGGACTAGGGGGCTTCCCGCTTACCAAATCCAACCAAACTTCGAATCCCATGATTCAAGAGCCCGGGAGTCAGACTACGAGGGCTAAGCTTCGTGGTCCCAAGGAAAACAGTCCAGATCGCCAACTAAGGTCCCTAAATCAACGCTAAGTGGTGAACGATGTGGGATTGCATAAACAACCAGGATGTTGGCTCAGAAGCAGCCATCATTGAAAGAGTGCGTAACAGCTCACTGGTCAAGTGATCCTGCGCGGAAAATTTAACGGGGCTCAAGCGTTGTACCGAAGTTGCGAAATCGTCGCCCAGCTTGCTGGCCGGCGATTGGTAGGGGAGCGTTCCGCTTGCAGTGAAGGCAGACCGGAAGGACTGCTGGAGCGAGCGGAAGTGCGAATGTCGGCATGAGTAGCGAAATGTGAGTGGGAATCTCACACACCGTATGGCCAAGGTTTCCTGAGCAAGGCTCGTCCTCTCAGGGTTAGTCGGTCCTAAGCCGAGGGCGAACGCCGTAGGCGATGGACATCTGGTTGATATTCCAGAACCACCAAAGACCGTTTGCACCGCAAGGTGTCGCCGGGCGAAGGCGGAGAGTGGCTCTCTGACGCAAGTCAGGGGGTGCTCCGAGTCGACGTCAGGTGGGAGCAAGGGCATGACGGGGTCTGGTAGTTCGAGCGTGCTACGGAATGCACGTCCAAGCTCGTAAGGGGTGGGACTAGGTAAATCCGGTCTCGCTTTCAACTCTGAAAAGCGATGGGGAGGGGCGTATGCCCTGACTCGAGCAAGCCAAGCCTCCAAGAAAAGTGTCTAGCGAGGTCCGAGGTGACCGTACCGCAAACCGACACAGGTGGCCGGGTAGAGAATACCAAGGTGATCGGGAGAACCCTCGTTAAGGAACTCGGCAAAATAACCCCGTAACTTCGGGAGAAGGGGTGCTCACAGGTGCAGCTTGCTGTGCATGTGAGCCGCAGTGAAATGGCCCAGGCGACTGTTTAACAAAAACACAGGTCTCCGCTAAAGCGCAAGCTGATGTATGGGGGCTGACGCCTGCCCAGTGCTGGAAGGTTAAGAGGAGGGGTGCAAGCTCTGAATCGAAGCCCCAGTGAACGGCGGCTGTAACTATAACAGTCCTAAGGTAGCGAAATTCCTTGTCGGGTAAGTTCCGACCCGCACGAATGGCGTAACGATCTGGGCACTGTCTCAACGAGGGATCCGGCGAAATTGAAATACCAGTGAAGATGCTGGTTACGCGCGCTGGGGCAAAAAGACCCCATGGAGCTTTACTACACCCTGATATTGAATTGAGGCTCGACCTGTGTAGGATAGGTGGGAGGCTTTGAAGCTGGGGCGCTAGCCTCGGTGGAGCCGTCGTTGAAATACCACCCTTGTTGTGTTTCGTTTCTAACCTCGTGCCGTTATCCGGCCGGGGAACAGTGTCAGGCGGGTAGTTTGACTGGGGCGGTCGCCTCCTAAAGAGTAACGGAGGCGCCCAAAGGTCCTCTCAGGCTGGATGGAAATCAGCCATAGAGTGCAAAGGCATAAGAGGGCTTGACTGTGAGACTTACAAGTCGAGCAGGTGCGAAAGCAGGGCTTAGTGATCTGATAACTCCGAGTGGAAGGGTTATCACTCAACGGATAAAAGCTACCCCGGGGATAACAGGCTGATGGTGCCCAAGAGTTCATATCGACGGCACCGTTTGGCACCTCGATGTCGGCTCGTCGCATCCTGGGGCGGAAGTACGTCCCAAGGGTTTGGCTGTTCGCCAATTAAAGCGGTACGTGAGCTGGGTTCAGAACGTCGTGAGACAGTTCGGTCTCTATCCAGCGTGGGCGAAGGGAACTTGAAAGGAGCTGCTCCTAGTACGAGAGGACCGGAGTGGACGAGCCTATGGTGTGCCTGTTGTCCTTCCAAGGGCATTGCAGGGTAGCTAAGCTCGGCAGGGATAAGCGCTGAAAGCATATAAGCGCGAAGCTCGCCTTGAGATAAGGTTCCCCACCGGGTTAACCGGGTAAGACCGCAGGGAGACTACCTGCTTGATAGGGCGCATGTGGAAGGCCAGCGATGGCTGTAGCAAAGCGCTACTAATGGTCGAGGACTTGACCTCCACGACGCCTCATCGGCGCTCGTGATCGGTCTCGAGATTCACCCCGATGAAACTAATCGCATTCCATGTTCAGCCATGCATTCGGACTTCGCCAAGCGGAGCCCGGTGACTGTAGCGGAGAGGCCATACCCGTTCCCATCCCGAACACGGAAGTCAAGCTCTCCAGCGCCGAAAATACTGAGGGGGCAGCTCCTCGGCAAGATAGGTCGTCGCCGGGCTCTTTGGCGTCTTGGGGACGTTTCGCATCACAGGCAGATGGCGCGCCGAAGCGCACCGGTCACGGGAGCGTGCGGGTCGGGTATCCTCACGCTGTGAACGACACGCAGCTCACTCCGTGTCCTTGGCTTCTCGACGGCACGGGGAGCATCCAGCCCGGCCGACCCCGCCACCCAAGCCGCTGTGGAGCAGACGCCGCTCGACCAGAGCTCTCCCACCAGGTCCGCGAAGGTCGCTGCCTCGTCGGCGCAGAGTGTGAGATCCGTGCCGCGCGCGAGTTGGCATTCGGCTCGCTCGCGGCCACCCTCGCACCACATCAACCGATCGGCGACCCACTCTTCCACTCCGATGACCTCGCTGTGCCGCCTGCACCATCTCGCCCCTGGGCTCGCCTCGTGGCGGTTGCCGCACTCGCTGCGCTGCTCATCGTCGGCGGCGGTCCAGTGACCACTGCACTCGCCCCAGTTGTCCAGTCGATCATCGGAAGCGCTGAGGCCGAGAGTCCACTGCCCAGCAGCGAGGCCTCGAGCAGCGCCATGCCGACCGAAAGTGCGCTCCCCACCGCCACCGCATCGGTGACCCCTTCGCCGACTGCGACACCGACCCCCTCGCCGACGGCGACCCCGGCGCCAACCTCTGGCTCTGGTGCAACCTACGTGGTCCGCCAGGGCGATGGCCTCTACTCGATCGCCTGCTCGCTCTCCATTGGCTGCGGCGAGTGGAAGGTGCTCGCCGAACTCAACAACATCCCCGGACCTGATTACGTGATCAAGCCGGGCCAGGTGCTGCAGCTGCCCTGAGGGCGAGGGCGGAGCCTGTGGTAGGCTCGCCAGACGCGACCGCGTGGTCACCCCACCTGCTCTGCATCCGTGGTGTCGCCTCGTGAGCGCGAATACGTTATGAAGGAGTACCAATACACGTGACTGAAAACCAGGAGAACACGTCCCTCAACGGGACACCCGTCGAGGGCGGCGAAACGGTCGTACGAAAGGCGAAGGCGCCAGCGAAGCGAAAGAGCGTCAAGGTGCAGGCCCCCGATGCGAGTGGCGAGGCCCAGGCTGTGACGCACGAATCCACCACAACAGCGACGCCGGCAACGGCACCCGCTGCGCGCGCCTGGACGGGTCCAGAGCCAACCACCATGGAGGAGCTGCTTGCGTTTGCGGGCGCGCCGATCAAGAACCTGAAGTCCGGCGACGTGCTCGACGGGACCGTGGTGCGTGTCGATCCGGACGAGGTGCTGGTCGACATCGGCGGAAAGAGCGAAGGCGTGGTTTCGAGCCGCGAGCTTCACGGCCGCAACGGCGAAGAGGGCCCGGCCCTCAACGTGGGCGACACCGTGCTGGTCTACGTCATGCAGCCAGAATCGGAAGACGGGCACGTGGTCCTCTCCATCCGGCGTGCCGGCCTCGAGCGCAAGTGGCGCACGATGCAGGAGCAGCTCGATGCGGGGACGATCATCGAGGCAACCGTCATCGACCATAACAAGGGCGGCCTCATCGTCGACTGCGGCATTCGCGGCTTCGTGCCGATCAGCCAGATCGTGGACTTCCCGCGACGACCGGCTGGGGATGCGCCGCGCGACGCGATCCAGGAAATCGCCGAGAAGCTGCAGCCGTATGTTGGGCGCAAGCTCCGCATGAAGATCCTCGAGGTGAACCGAAAGGGGAATCGCCTCATCCTCTCCGAGAAGGTCGCACACTACGAGGAGCGACGCGAGAAGCGTGACGAGCTCTTCAGCACCCTCTCCGTCGGCCAGAAGGTGAGCGGCAGCGTTCGCTCGATCGCGCCGTTCGGGCTCTTCATCGATCTCGGCGGCATCGACGGCCTCATCCACAAGAGTGAGATCAGCTGGTCGAAGGTTGCCAACCCAGAGGCGGACTACAAGGTGGGCGACAAGGTCGATGCCGAGGTCATCGACATCAACACGGAGCGTGGTCGCATCAGCCTCTCCATTCGCAAGTTGCAGCCTGATCCGTGGCATGCCGCGATCGCGGACATCAAGATCGGCGATTTCGTCGAGGGGACGATCACCAAGCTCGTCAACTTCGGCGCGTTTGTGCGTGTTCGAGACGGGCTCGAGGGACTCATCCACATCAGCGAGCTTTCGCACAACCGAGTGCTCCATCCCGGCGACGTGGTGAAGGACGAGCAGACGCTCAAGTTGAAGGTGATCAGCCTCGACTCAGAGCGTCACCGACTCGGTCTCAGCCTCAAGCAGGCGGAGGAGACGCCGGTGCGCGAAACCCCAGCCGAGCAGCCGAAGAAGGAGACGCGACGAGCGCGACCCGAGCGCGGATTCTCGATGGAGGGCGCGGTCCAGGAGCCAGAGGGGGGCCTGGACCTCACGCTCGCGGCGGCCTTCGCTGGCATCCGCGACAAGATGGCCGAGAGCGGTGCGGCCGCGGGAGAGGCACCATCGGCCGAGCCGTCAGCGGCGAACGCCTCGGAGGAGACACCCTCCGCAGCATCCGCCGAGGGGGCACCAAACGCAGAGAAGGCGAGCGAAGAGGCGTAACCCGCCTCGTGGTGCGGCGCACGGCGCCGCACCACGCTCGGTCTCCTCGTGAACGGGCGGTGGTAGACTTCACATCCGCGCTGCAGCGCTGCGCATGGCGCACTTGCGCGGAGATCGGAGGAGCGCATGGCCACGGCTGACCGCTTCGATCGCTTTACGGACCGCGCCAGGAAGGTGCTGACGCTCGCCCAAGATGAGGCGCAGCGCTTCAATCACAACTACATCGGCACCGAACACCTCCTCCTTGGCCTCGTGCGCGAAGGCGAGGGGGTGGCGGCAAAGGTCCTCGAGAACCTCAACGTCGAGTTGGCGAAGGTGCGCCAGGCGGTGGAGTTCATCATCGGCCGCGGTGAGCGTCCCGTCCTCGGCGAGATCGGACTCACCCCCCGCGCCAAGAAGGTCATCGAACTCGCGATCGATGAAGCGCGCCGACTCGGGCACAACTACATCGGTACGGAGCACCTCCTGCTCGGCTTGGTCAGGGAGGAAGGGGGGATCGCGTCGGGCGTCCTCGAGTCGCTCGGCGTCAGCCTCGACAAGGTGCGCCATGAGGTGGTGCGCGTCCTCAGCCAGTCGTCCGCCCCGGCATCGCCGCAGGCCGAGCGCCGCAGCGGAGGCTCCAAGACGCCGACCCTCGATGCGCTCGGGATCGATCTCACCGAGGCGGCGCGCGCCGGTCGGCTCGATCCGGTGATCGGACGCGAACGTGAGATCGAGCGGGTCATCCAGATCCTTGCTCGTCGCACCAAGAACAATCCCGCCCTCATCGGCGAGCCCGGCGTCGGAAAGACCGCCATCGCGGAGGGGCTTGCGCAGCGAATCGTCAAGGGCGATGTCCCAGCACCGCTCCT
>CAINNT010000086.1 GCA_903851225.1 uncultured Chloroflexota bacterium | reverse complement strand
GCCACGACCACCTCAAACGAATCAGCACTCCCCGCCCCCGCAACGGACCACGGGGTTGATGTGAGCGTCGCCGTCGAGCAACTCATCGCCCTGCGCGCAACCGCCCGTGCCGAGCGCCGTTTCAGCGATGCAGATGCGCTACGTGCAGCGATCGAGGCGCTCGGCGTGGAACTTGTCGACGAACCGACCGGAGCGCGCTGGAGCCTTCGCGCTTAGCGAACGAAACGGGAGCCGATCGCGCCCATCCGGCGCAAGAGGAAGCTCGGCATCAAACTCAAGAAGCGCGCGGAGAGCGCATTCATGAGCCCCGGAACCACAAGGGCACGGCCGTCGCGAAGCGCATCAAGCGCGGCACGAGCCACGGAATCCGCCGAGGTCAGCAAGAAACTTGGCACACCCGAACTCTGACTAAGGCCGCCGCGCTCTTGGAACCCTGTTGGCGTAAAGCCAGGCGCAACGCAGGTCACCTTCACGCCAAACGGTTTCGCCTCTTCATGGAGCGCAAGGGTGAAGTGTCGAACATACGCCTTTGTTGCCGCATAGGTTGTGAACCCCGGGAATGGAATAAAGGATGCGAGCGACGCGACATTCAGAATCCCGCCACGCTTTCGTGGCGCCATGGCGACGAGTGCTGCGCGCGAGAGCACGGTGAGAGCCGTCACATTCACGGCAATCTCATTCGCCTCACCTGCGCTATCCAGCTCGGTGATCTTTCCGAAGCGTCCGTAGCCGGCGTTGTTCACCAGAATCTCAATCGGTCGGGAACCGTCCAAGATGCGAGCCTCTACCGTGGCGACATCGGCGCTTTGCGAAAGGTCGGCAACGATGGTCTCGCTCGCCGCACCGGCAGCGGCGGCAAGCCCAGCGACACGCGCCAACTCATCGCTCCGTCGCGCCACAAGCACCAGGTCGTGACCGCTCGACGCCAGACGCAGGGCAATGAGTTCGCCGATGCCCGACGAGGCGCCCGTTACGAGTGCAATTGGACGTGCCATGAGGCGAGTATGAACGATGGGTGGTAGGGGGGCCTGGACTCGAACCAGGAACCGCCGAGATATAAGCTCGGTGCTCTAACCGTTGAGCTACCCCCCCAAGGGGACGAACCAGAGCAGTATGAAGCCTGCAGGTGGGTACTCGCCACTATTCGATGGTAACGGCTACCTCGAGCGCCTCGCGCTCAAACTCGGCGGTGCAAACGATCGTGACAAACCAGACTCCTTTGGTTGCGCCTGTCCGCCAGGTGAAGGTGGCCACACCCCCTGGCGGAACAACGAGCGGGGCTGGAGCTTCCCCTTCTCGCGCCAACTCGGGCACCCCAATCTCGCAGTCGGATCCAGCGCTGGCCCGCACGGTGAGGGTGATGTCGGCACCTCGGGCGACCGCGGCCGGCTGATCTACCGCCAGGGCAATCGGCAGCGATGGCACGACCGAGGGTGAAGGCGTCGGGGAGGGCGAAGGATTGGGGTCACTCGTAACCGAGGGGGCCGAGCTTGGTCGCGGCGTGCTGGTATCCGATCCGCCATCGAACAGCGAGCCGATTGCGCCCAGGATGATCAGCCCGACGATAAGGGTGCCGCAGCCACCTCTTGTTGCGCGCTGTGATGCGCGAACGATGTTCATCAATCAATCCTACGAGAGTGAGATTGCGATGGCACAACAGGCGAGTGCGAGTGCGCTCACCTCCCAGCCGCGTTGGCGCAAGGCGCGCGGCAAACGAGTGCTCAACGTCACCCCCACAACGAGGAGCAACCCACCAGCAGCGAGGAGCACCGGTGAGGCGGTCGTTGGCGCACTGACCAGAAGAAGGAGATAGGTGATGCTGTGGAGCAGCGCGATTAAGGAGATTGTCCGTTGGTGACCGAGTCGCACCACTGCACCATTGGCACCGACAGATTTATCGAGTTCGCGATCAGCGAGTGCATTCTGGAGCGCAAGGGCACTGCCGCCAGGGAGCGCAAGTAGGCAGAGTGTGGCGATTGCGGCGGGAAGTTGTGCCCCTGCGGCACTCCACGCGAAGACCGGAATAAGTGCGACCCCAAGAGCGAATGGAAGAAACGAGATCGGCGTGCGCTTGATCCCTGCGTTGTACAGATAGCCAAGAGTTGCACCGGCAGCGGCAATCGCCAGACTCTCAGTGCTGAGCGCAGAGGCCGCTGCGAGCCCTGCGGTTGCAGCAACCACCACCATCACTCGTGCCTCACGCGGCGTGACGGCTCCGCCAACGAGTGGCTTCTCTACTCTCCCTGCATCACTAGCTTGGTCAAGGAGGTCATTCATGGCGCCGATGGAGGTATGAATGCCAAGCATGGTGATTGCCGCAAGGGCTGCTTGGGTGTTGGAGCCCCCGGCAGTCGTCGTGAGTGCCGCCGCAACGAGCGCGTTGAGCAGCGTCGGCAACGGGTGGGCGAGTCGAACCAGGGCAGCGAGGCGAGCCATAAGACGAGCCTACCCTGACAGGAGTAGGATTGCGCCCATGTCTTCTACCCCTGCAATCGTCGTATCGGACCTTGTCAAACGCTATAAGGGCGCTGACCGCAACGCCGTAGATGGCGTCTCGTTCTCCGTTGAGCAAGGCTCCCTTTTCGCCCTCTTGGGGCCAAACGGCGCCGGGAAGACCACAACGATCAGCATCCTCACGACCACCCTGGCCGCCACCTCCGGGAGCGTGCAGATCGCCGGCGCCGACCTGGCGCACGACCAGTCGGAGGTCCGCCGTCGCGTTGGCATCATCTTCCAGAAGCCGTCGCTCGACCGCGCCTTAACGGGCGAAGAGAACTGCCGCTTCCATGCCGCGCTCTACGGAGCCTATGCCTATCGACCCTCCTTCAGTCTCATGCCGCAGGAGTACCGCGAGCGGATCGTAGAGCTGGGTGCCCTTGTCGGCCTCGACCGTGATGACCTGTTCAAGAAGATCTCCAAGTATTCGGGTGGCATGCGCCGCAAGTTGGAGATCGCGCGTTCACTGCTTCATCGGCCGCAGGTGCTCTTCCTCGATGAGCCGACGGTGGGCCTCGACCCTGAGTCACGCCGCTCGGTCGCCGGCTATCTTGATGCGATTCGGCGCAGCGAGGGAACCACAATGGTGCTCACCACGCACTACCTCGACGAGGTAGAGATC
>CAINNT010000085.1 GCA_903851225.1 uncultured Chloroflexota bacterium | reverse complement strand
GCCACGCGCGCCGACCTCGATGAGGCGTAGGCTTGAGCATGAGCGACGCCACAGATCGCGCACCGCATGACGAACTAGCGATCGACCCAGAGATGGTCGCCGCAATGTGCCGCGCATTCATCTCCTCGCACGTTGCCAGCACTGGGGCCGAGAGAGTGGTACTCGGCCTCTCCGGAGGGATTGATTCTGCCTTGGTCGCATACCTGACCGCTGCCGCCATTGGCTCGGATCGGCTGGTGACGGTCCTGATGCCGACAGGTTCTTCGTCCCCCAGGTCGAGAGCCGACGCTGAGGCGATCGTGAGCGACCTCGGCTGCCAGAGCGAACTCATTCCAATTGAGGCACCACTTGCCGCGCTGCGTGCGAGCCTCCCAGACAGGGAGAGCGTGAGCCCGCTTCGCCAGGGAAACATGGCGGCGCGCCTCCGCATGACCACGCTGTATGACCGCTCCGCCGTGCACCGCGGCGTGGTGATCGGCACAGGGAACAAGAGCGAGATCCTGATCGGCTACTCCACGATCTACGGCGATGCCGCTTCGGCCTTCAATCCGATCGGCGACCTCTACAAGACGCAGGTTCGAGAGCTCTCGCGCCACGTCGGCGTACCGGCACAGATCATCGAGAAGGCACCGAGCGCTGATCTTTGGCCTGGTCAGACCGACGAGGGCGAGGGTAGCTTTGAGTATCCAACTCTTGATCGCGTGCTCTACCGCATCGTTGATCGCCGACTGCCCCTTGAAGATGTCATTGCCGAGGGGTTTGATCGGGAATTTGTCCTGCGCGTGAACGAAATGATTCGCCGATCGGAGTTCAAGCGCCAGATGCCACCGATCGCGAAGGTAGGGGGCCGAAGCAGCGGGAGCGACTATCTCTATCCTCGGCGCCGGCCAAAGCTTGACTGACGCACTGCGAGGCGGTGGCGCAACGCCTGGTGCGTTGCACATTGTCTCTACGCCGATCGGAAATCTCGCCGATCTCTCGCCGCGTGCAGCAGCGGTGCTGCGCGAGGTCGGTCTCATCGTTGCCGAAGATACGCGTGTCTCTCGCCCCCTGCTCGCCAGCATCGGCGTACAGACAGAGGTGACAGCACTTCCCGGATTTGATGAGTCCGATCGAGTCGCACCGATCATCGCCCGACTTCAAGCTGGTACCGCCGTCGCGCTGATCAGCGACGCCGGAACTCCACTGGTGAGTGATCCTGGCGGAACGTTGGTCTCTGCTGCAGTTGCCGCAGGGATCCGCGTGATTCCAATCCCAGGTGCATCGGCACTCCTTGCCGCGGTGGTCGCCGCCGGCGTTACGGGCCCGCGCTGGTCATTCGAAGGCTTTCTTCCGCGCAGTGGCGGCGACCGCGCAAAAGTGCTCGGTTCGATTGCGGCGGATGAACGTGGCACCGTGATCTATGAGTCCGGTCCTCGCGTTGCTGCAACCCTCGGCGATCTGGCACGGGTCTGCGGTGAAGAACGGCCTGGAGCAGTCTGTCGCGAGCTGACCAAGCTGCATGAGGAGATTCGCCGCGGCACCCTCGGAGCGCTTGCAGCAGCGGCGAGCGAGGGAGAGATCGATCCACGTGGCGAGTTTGTCATCGTTGTGGGGGCGCAGGAGATAGCGAGCCTGCCAGCGTTCGATGATCCCGAGGGTCCGTATTTGGCCGCCCGTGCTCTCGTGGAGCGAGCTGTGACGGCGGGTGAGTCACGTAGCGCAGCGATTCGGCGTATCGCGATGCTCTGGGGGCTTGAGCGTCGACGCCTCTGGAACCTCGCCCACGAAGACGCGGCACCAGAGGGCGTCGACGACGAGCGCTAGGCGCGAACTGGCGCAATCTCCTCGCCGTACTCAGCCTCCCCAAGATCGGTTGGCTCGGATCCCTGCGCCACTGGATCCCCGGACTGTGGCTTGGGCCCGAGGAACTCCAGGCGATTGACGATGACCTCGGTCATCCAGCGGCGCGACCCTTCGCTCTCCCATTCGTGCGTTTTGAGTCGGCCATCGATGCTGACGAGCGAACCTGCCTGAAGGTGCGCAGCGGCGATCTCGGCGAGCTTCTCCCAGAAGACCAACCGATGAAACTCGGTGCGCTCCTCGCCGCCGCGGAAGTCGTGGGTTGCAACGCTCCCCACGGCGACCTTCGAGCCTGACGGGAGCGATTTCAACTCGACTGGCTTGGTGATCCTGCCGGCGAGCATGACCTTATTCATTGCGCCTCCTGATGCGGCGGCGGCCCGGGTCACGCGACCCGCAGGAGCCGAACGCCTGCTCAGGCACCCTCCCATGGTCCCGATACTGCGGGCGTATCGCGCTGGGGCCGCGCGCTTCTGCCACAATCGCCCACGATGCGGTACTACCTGACAACGGCAATTGCGTATGCCAACAACAAGCCTGGCCTGCACACGCTCTACGAGGTGATTGGCGCCGATGCGATCGCCCGCTGGCGCCGCATGCGCGGTGACGAGGTTCGCTTCCTTACGGGGACGGACGAGTACTCCGTCAATATTGCCGCCCGCGCCACAGAGGAGGGGATGAGCCCCAAGGACTTCGTTGATGCGAAGGTTGCCCTCTTTCAGGCGAGCGAGGCGAAGTTGCTGATTAGCCCTGACCGATTCATTCGCACGACCGACGCCGATCACACCCTCGCCGCGCAGGAGATGGTCCGCCGCTCCTTTGCCGCGGGCGATATTTACCTGGGCAGCTACGAGGGCTGGTACTGCCCGAATGAGGGGTTCCGCAACACAGACGACGTCGTCAAGGTGGGCGAAGACACTGTTTGCCCGAATCATCCAGGGATCGCGTTGCAGTGGCTCACCGAGCGCAACTGGTTCTTCAAGCTGAGCGCCTACCAGGAGCGCCTCGAGGCCTGGCTGACACAGGATCCGTCGCCCGTGCAGCCCGAATATCGTCGCAACGAGATGTTGGGATTCGTACGCCAAGGGCTGGAAGATTTCTCGATTAGCCGTGAAGGGGCGTCGTGGGGGATCCCATTCCCGATCCACGAAGATGGAAGCAGCGCACTCACCGCATCAGGGGAGGGCGATCCGAAGGCCGGCACCATCTACGTCTGGTACGACGCGTTGATCAATTACCTCACCGGTGCTGGCTTCCCTGCGGATCCTGCTGGCGCGCCGTGGTGGCCCGCCGATCTGCATATCATCGGGAAGGACATCAATCGTTTCCACTCGGTCTTCTGGCCAGCGATGCTCTGGAGCGCGGGACTCGAGGCGCCAAAGAGGATCTGGGTCCACGGCTGGCTCCTCTCCAGTGGTGAGCGCATGAGCAAGAGTCGTGGCAACTTCCTCGACCCCGATGATGCAGTTGCCGCACTCGGCGCCGACGGCACTCGATTTGTCGCGCTACGTGAAGTGCCCTTTGACCGCGACGGCGACGTGAGCTGGGACTCCATCATTCGCCGCTACAACTCCGAACTCGCCAATGACTTCGGGAACCTTGTCAACCGCGCAACGACGCTGGCAAGCCGCGCCTTCACCGAAGCTCCACTCCCACGGCCTGCTGCGGAGTCGCCCCTCGGCAAGGTCTGGGAGGAGACGCGTCGTGAGGCGATCGCAGCACTTGAGCGCAACGCGCTGCACGATTGGCTCGGCGCACTCTGGGGATTTGTCGGCGCGGCGAACAAGTTTGTCGATGCCGAGAAGCCGTGGGAGCTCGCCAAGGCGGCAAAGGCTGGTGATGCCGCGGCAGAGGAGAAGCTTCGGGGCGTACTCGGCGATCTTCTTGAGTCGTGTCGACTCATCTCGCTCTATGCGGCGCCGGCAATGCCAGCGATCTCCGCAAAGATCTGGACGCTGCTCGGTCGTAGGTGGCCCTACGACGAGAGCGGGCACAACGGTCCGCCGCTTGACACGATTGGCGAGTGGGGAGCACTCGATGCAGGCGGACCACTCGGCGCACCAGAGCCGCTCTTTCCGAGATTAGAGGCTGATGCACTCGATGCCACTGCTGACTGACGCGCACGGGCATCTACAGGCCGACCGCTTCAGCGACGACTACCAGCAGGTCGCACAGCGCGCACGTGACGCAGGGATGGTCCGGCTCCTGATTCCGTCGTATGGAATCGAAAGCTCTGCGGGTGCGTTCCGCATCGCACCAGATCTACCGTGGGCAGACCTTGCGATAGGAATTCACCCGTACAGCGCAGTTGCGGACGCGCCCGGTCGCGACGCGCTGCTGCAGCGAGCGAACGACGCACGCGTGGTCGCAATTGGCGAGACGGGAATCGACACGAAACGAGACTTCGCGCCACTTGCGGCGCAGATCGAGAACCTTGAAGCGCATATCGATGTTGCGGCGGCACTCGGGAAGCCGCTGATCTTGCACTGTCGCTCACTCGGAGATGGTGACGAGGCGCAGCGAGAGCTCCTGGCAGCGCTCAAGCGCTCGGCGATCGGTGCGCCGGGTGGCGCAACGGCGTTCGGGGGACGAGTCCCATTCATCCTGCACAGCGCTTCCGGGAGCGCCGCCTACGTTGAAGAGGCGCTCGCGCTTGGTGGGGCTGTCTCCATCTCGGGATTGGCCTTCCGGCCGGAAGAGTCGGCGACAGGGGGGTGGGTGCGCCTCATCCCCGGCGATCGGCTGCTCACCGAGACCGATGCGCCGTGGCTGACCATGCCCGGAGCGCCAGACCCTCGCCGCAATGAGCCGGCCAATGTTGCCCTTACGCTCGCCTGGATCGCGGAGCGACGCGGTGAGGGGATCGAGCCGCTGGCCCGCACGATCGCCGAGAACTACGACCGCGTCTTCCCCCGAGACGCCACCCTCCCACCACGCTTGGAGTTGGCACTCTAGGCCTTAGAGTGCTAACATCTCGGCACGTGCCTCGTTCGCGTAGGCACAAGTGAGCAGGGGCGGCGAACCCGCCCACAAGGAGGTTCTACCAATGGCCAAGAAGGCAGCACTTCGACCCCTCGGCGACCGCGTGGTCGTCAAGCCAGTCCCGCGCGATGAGAAGACCGCCAGCGGCATCATCCTGCCCGACACGGCGCAGGAGAAGCCGCAGGAGGGCGAGGTCGTCGCTGTTGGGCCAGGCCGAATCCTTGATGACGGGAAGCGCGAAGCGATTGACGTAAAGGTGGGCGACCGCGTCCTCCACGCCAAGTACGCCGGCACCGAATTCAAGATCGACGGCGATGAGTTCCTCATCGTTGGCGCCAAGGACATCTTGGCCGTCGTCGACTGATCGCACCAATAACTGAGCAATCCAAACCACAGAGAGAAGGAGAGACCCAATGGCAAAGCAGGTGGTATTTGACGAGGCGGCGCGACGAGCGCTCAAGCGCGGCATCGACAAGCTCGCCGACACCGTCAAGGTGACGATCGGACCGAAGGGCCGCAACGTAGTGCTTGACAAGAAGTTCGGTGCGCCAACCATCACCAACGACGGTGTGACGATTGCGCGCGACATCGAGCTCGAAGATCACTTCGAGAACATGGGCGCGCAGCTCCTGAAGGAAGTTGCGACAAAGACGGACGATGTGGCCGGCGACGGCACGACGACCGCCGTCGTGCTCGGTCAGGCACTCGTCACCGAAGGTCTGCGAAACGTCGCCGCGGGCGCCAACCCAATGGTGATCAAGCGTGGCCTCGACAAGGCGGTCGCGGCCGTTGTTGCCGAGATCAAGGCGCAGTCCCGCAAGGTCG
>CAINNT010000084.1 GCA_903851225.1 uncultured Chloroflexota bacterium | reverse complement strand
TTCACCGGCAACGCCGAGATCCCACTGGCCAAGTCGATCGTGGACTACGTCTTCCGTTACCTCGGAAGCCGCTTCCTGCCAGCCGGCGATCGCGAGATCCTCGGCCTGCAGGAGCGCACTGATGGTGGTCCGGTCCTCGGCGCCCTCCCATCCACGGTTCGCGTCGGTGCGGTGGAGTCGTGCGGTCCGAACTGCACCTGCGGCAAGGGCGGCAGCACAACGGGGTCGGTCTCGGCTCCCGTTGCGATTAGCACCCCAGCGCCAGTAGCTGCTCCAGCCGCACCTGCGGCAACGGGTGGCGTGCTTGCGACCGCTGGGCTCGGCTTCCAGAACCAGTCCGATGCACCGGCGTGCATGGAGTGCGGCGCGATCATGGTGCGCAACGCAGCCTGCTACAAGTGCATGACCTGCGGCACGACGAGCGGCTGCAGCTGATCGAACGCAGAACCGCGTTCAGAACGCCCTGGTCGCCTCTGGCGGCTGGGGCGTTCTGCTACAACTGAGCAGAGAGGAGGCCACCGATGCGCATCGCCACAGGGAACCGCTCCCGTCTCGCAATCGTCGGGCTCCTTGCCGTCGCACTGGCGACTGGCGCATGCGACGAACTGGTCAGCGGTTCACCAAGCCCTTCCGCTACGTTCAACCCGAGCGGCACGATCGACTGGCAGAGTTGTCCGGTCACCGACCAGGTGACGGGCGGCAACTCAGAGCTTCTCTGCGCGACGATCACCGTGCCGCGCGACTACCTCACGCCAGAGGGACCGACGATCGATCTGGCGCTCGCCCTCCTCCCAGCCGCCGACCAGGCGAACAAGGTCGGCCCGCTCCTCTTGAACTTCGGCGGCCCAGGCGCGTCGGGGATCAACATCCTTGCCGAGTCGGGACGCGGCGTCGTTCCCGCAGAGATCGGCAACCGCTTCGACCTCGTCTCGTGGGATCCCCGCGGTGTCAATCGCAGCGCTCCTGTTGAGTGCCTTACCGACATCGAGATGGATGACTGGGCGGCCACGCCCGGCATTCCATCGCGACCCACCGCAACCGACTGGACTGCAGCGCTCAACGATGCGCAGTGGTTCGCCGACAAGTGCAAGGCGGGCACCGGCGAGATGCTCGCCTACATCGGCACCACGGCCTCGGCACGCGATATGGAGAGCATTCGCGTCGGCCTTGGCGTGACGAAGCTGGATTACCTCGGCTTCAGCTACGGCACCGCCCTCGGGGCTGTGTATGCAACCCTCTTCCCCTCTGCGACTGGGCACATGATCCTCGACGGTGCCGTTGACATGGCGCCCACTGACGAGTCCGAATACGGCGAACAGGGTGTCTCCATTCAAGGGGCCCTCAATCGGCTCTTCGCCTGGTGCGACGCCGATTCCGCCTGCCCATTCGGTGGAGGCACCTCACGCGCCGCCTTCGACGCGCTCATGAACCGCCTCGATGATTCCCCGATCGAACTTGAGGATGGTCGCAAGCTAAACTCGGCCATCGCTTGGACCGGCGTGGTGATGACGCTCTACAACCGCGATTACTGGGATTACGCTGTCCAAGGGCTTGCCGGAGCGAGCGAGGGTGACGGATATCTCCTGAGCCTTCTGGCTGATGCATACCTTGATCGTGGGGAGGACGGCACCTACAAGTCCAACATCATGGAGGCCTTCCCCGCGATCAGCTGCATTGACGCGCCGACCACTCCGTCGATTGCGCGCTACAAGGCGATCTACGAGAAGTTCGTCAGCAAGGCGCCGGACTTTGCCGCCGGACAGGCCGCTTCGGGGCTGCTCTGCGGCGTGTGGCCGTACAAGAGTGCAGACCCTCTCCCGGCACTGGTCAACGGTGCTGGTGCCGCACCAATCTTGGTGGTGGGAACCACCGGAGACCCCGCGACGCCATACGCCTGGTCGCAGCGCATGGCCGAGCTGCTAGAGAGTGGCCACCTGTTAACCTACGTCGGCGAGGGCCATACGGGCGTGGGTGGAAAGAGCGCGTGCATCGATGATGCCGCGATCACCTTCCTCGTCAGCGGAACGCTTCCACCCGAAGATACGCGCTGCAATGACTGAGCGCCTCGTCGTAGGCGTCTACGGCTCCGCGCGATTGCCGCAGAGTGACCCGCGGTGGGCTGCGGCGTTTGACCTGGGGGCGGCGCTTGCGGAGGCCGGCTACACCGTCGCAACGGGCGGCTATGAAGGGATCATGGGCGCCGCATCACGAGGTGCACGTTCAAAGGGCGGCGAGGTGCTCGGGTATACGGTGACCTCGTGGGACGGTCTCCCCGCGAACGAGGCAGTGACGCGCCGCGTTGACTCTGCGGACCTCTTCGACCGGTTGCGCCTCTTCTCAGAGGCCGATCTCCTCATTGGCCTCGATGGCGGCATCGGCACTCTCGCCGAGGTCGCCGTCGCCTGGAATCTGCTGCAGGTGAGCGACGCGCGGCCACTCCTCCTTGTAGGCGATGCCTGGGTGGAGCTGGTTGACCTCGTTCGCCGTCGCCTGGTTGTGGGTCCCGCCGACCTCGAGATCGTGCACCTGTTGCCGAGCGGCACACCCGCCAGCATGGTGCTCGCTGAGGCTCGCCTCCTCATGGGAGCGCGGATCGGAATCGGGGCGCCCTGGGAGGCTTCGCGCGGCGCACCCTCCTCCGTGGAGCGGTAGGATCGTGCAGATGTTGAGCCGACCAGCACCAGCACCAGCGAACGATGAGAGCGCACCAGCGTCGGTCGCCCCTGCAACGCCCACGGACGTTGATCCAGGCCTGGTGATGACCTGCTGCGCCAATTGCGGCGCACAGATGATCGATCGCAAGTGCAAGATGATCTGCGAGTGCGGCTACTTCCTCTCGTGTTCGGACTACTACTAAATGGCTGAGGTGCAGAAGAGCGGGATTCCGAAGAACCCAGGTCGTCACGACCTCGGAATGAAGGCGACGATGCTCTTTCCGAATCGCGAGATCGTTGAGCGCTCCTACGTACCGATCATCTACACCGCTTGCCGTACCTGCTACTCCGAGCTCCCACCAGAGGAGATCTACCGCCGGGCCGAAGCCGGCGAGATCGACCCGGCCAAGCAGCGTGAACTCGTCAGTCGCGTCATCGAGTCTGGCCACGGCAGCACCATCGAGCACATCGTCTTCACGTTCGCGATTACGGGCGTCACCCGAACGCTGAGCCACCAGTTGGTACGCCACCGTGCAGGCGTGGCCTTTGACCAGCAGTCGCAGCGCTATGTGACCTTCAAGAAGGCGGCGACGATGCTCCCCGGCTCTGTTGCCGAGGCCGATGACACGGTACGAGCCCGTTTCGAGGAGGCGACGCAGGGGGCGCTCGGCCTTTACGGCGATCTCGTTGCCGCGGGGATTCCCGCGGAGGATGCCCGGTTCGTCTTCCCAAACGCAACGCGAACCAACCTGATCATGACCGTCAACCTCCGGGCCCTCATCCACATGTCGGGCTTGCGCCTCTGCACCATGGCGCAGTGGGAGATCCGACGCCTCTTCCAGCTCATTCGCCACGAGGTGTTTGCGGTGAGCCCGTTCCTGGGCAGTTTCCTCGCACCGAAATGCGTGCCGCTCGGCTACTGCGACGAGGCGGGCAACAAGGATGGCCACTGCCCGATTCGACCGCACAAGGACGAGGTGCTGGGCGCCTGGGCGGCCAAAGCCGCCGAGGCGAAGGCGAAGGGTCGCGCGCTCCCCGTCGCCGAATAGGCAAAAGCCCCGCACGACCCCAAGATGGGGGAGGATGAGGGAGTGAGGCCCGCCAAAACCAAACCGACACCTGTTGCGTCGACGAACCTTCGCGCCGCGCTGCTCACCACGCTGCTCCCCGGCCTTGGGCATCTCACGCGTGGTGATCGTCGCGGGGCTGCGCTGTTTCTGGCACCTGTGCTCACGCTCGCTGGTGCATCACTGCTCTTGATGCTCTTTGGTGGGATGACGCAGCTCCTCATTCTTCTGGTCACCCCTGGATCACTCGCACTCCTCGGTGTGCTGAACCTCCTGTTGGTCGGGTGGCGCCTCGGCGCGCTTGCGCACCTGCTCCGCGGTGTCCAGCTTCCGCGACGCGATCGTTTGATTGTTGTCGTCGCAACGTTGCTCCTCGTTGCGGCCCCGCACTATGCCGTTGGTCGGTCGCTCGTCGCCTTTGATGACCTACTCAACGAGACATTTGCAGAGAGTTCGCCAACCCCCTCGCCGCAGGCGAGCGCGTCGGCGCCCGAGAGCCCATCGCCGAGTAGTTCGGCAACTGAAAGCCCAGCGCCATCGATCGTTCGTGGCGAAGGGACTGGCACGCTCCCCTCCCTCACTGTCACCACACCATGGGTGCGACCGGGCGAGATCCCGTGGGGCGACGATGGCAAGTTCGACCTGCTGCTGCTTGGGTCCGACGCCGGACGCGATCGGTGGAGTCGCCGGATGGATGTGATGCTGCTCGTTGAGGTTGATGTCGCCACCGGACGAGTGGCAATGTTCGGATTTCCACGCAACATGGTGAACGTACCGCTCCCTCCAGGTGCTGCACGCAACGCCAGTCCGTGCGGCTGCTTCAGGAAGCTCCTCAATGAGGTGTACACCGACGCCACCTTCTACTACCCGCAACTCTGGCCTGGCGAAGGGAGCGTTTCGGGAATCGCGGCGGTGCGCGCCACCATCTCGGAGCTCGCGCAGCGACCGATTGACGCAGTCCTCGTTGCTGATCTGTGGGGCGTCATCAAGGTAGTTGATGCCATGGGTGGGATCGACATGAACGTGACAGAGCCGGTCTACGACAACAACTATCCAGATCCAGTGCTCGGTTCGATCCAACTCCGCATCGCCTCCGGAATGCAGCACTTCGATGGGCGACTCGCGCTCGCCTACGCGCGGAGCCGCCACCAAGATTCTGACTACGGGCGCATGCGTCGCCAGCAGGCGCTGCTCCTCGCGATCCGCGATCAGCTCGGCGCAGCAACGATCTTGAATGCGCCCGCTCTTGTGGCTGCGGCGAAGGGGTACGTATGGACCGACCTGCCGCGGGCCTCCCTACCAAACCTCGTTGATCTCTTCTCCCGCGCTGCGACGGCACCGGTGCGCCTCTACCGCTTTGCGCCGAGCGCATATCCCGCATATTTGAATGAGGCGACCATCGCGAAGATTCGCAGTGTGATCGCGAACGCATTTCCTG
>CAINNT010000083.1 GCA_903851225.1 uncultured Chloroflexota bacterium | reverse complement strand
CGGCACCGATCGCCGCCGCCATCGGCTCTTCGATCAGAAACGCTTTTCCAGCACCCGCCTGACGAGCAGCATCGAGGACGTAGCGCTTCTCTACCGATGTCGATCCAGCCGGAACGCTCACCAGCACATCTGGTCGACCGAAGGCGAAACGCCCGGTGGTGCCCTTCTTGATGAAGTAGCGAAGCATCGCTTCGGTCACGACGTAATCGGCAATCACGCCGTCGCGGAGTGGACGAATCGCACTGATTGAGCCAGGCGTGCGACCAAGCATCTCCTTCGCCTCGTTGCCAACCGCAACGATCTGGTCGCGATCGTTGATGGCAACGACGCTCGGCTCACGCACGGTGATTCCGCTCCCCTGTACGAAGACAAGCACGTTTGCGGTTCCTAGATCGATGCCAATCTTCATCCCGCCACTCCCTCTTCGCTTACATGGGTGAGCTCCGCGCCAAGTCCTCGGAACTTCTCCTCAATGTTCGCATAGCCGCGACGGACATGGTGTGCACCGTGAATGCGGCTCGTTCCAGGTGCGGCCAGCGCTGCGAGCATCAGCGTGGCACCCGCGCGCAGGTCTGGGATCTCTGCCTCTGCAGGCACGAATGTCGTCGGTCCGGTGACGCGAGCCGTGCGAGGATCCACGATTTCAACCTGCGCACCAAATCCGCGCAGCCCAACGAGCCACTCCAATCGATCTTCGAAGATCGTCTCTTCAATCGTGCTGGTGCCGGCTGCGCGCGTGAGCATCAGCCCGGCCGATGGCTGAAGGTCGGTTGCAAGTCCGGGGAACGGCTGCGTGCGAATGTTGGTTGGCTTGTAGGCGCCGCCAGCTGGCAGTCCGCTCACGCGAAGGCTCTTTCGTGTTGCATCGATTGGGTCAGCTTCAAACTTGTAATCGACACCGAGTTGATCAAGCAGGTCAATGAACGCCTTCATGTGCGCTGGCTCAACGCCGTCGACGTTGACCGTGCCGCCCACGACCGCTGCGGCGGCGGCGAAGGTTCCGGCCTCAATGCGGTCAGGCATGATGCGATGCGTCGCACCATGCAGCGCATCGACGCCCTGGATCTCGATGCGATCTGGTTGGGTGCGCGCGACCTGTGCCCCCATGGCGTTCAGCAGCGTGATCAGATCATCGACTTCAGGCTCTTGTGCCGCAGGGGTAATGACCGTGGTCCCCTTTGCCAGCACGGCGGCGAGGATCGCGTTCTCGGTGCCCATGACGGTGATCTGCGGAAAGGTGATAGCTGCACCCTTGAGCCGACCGCTGCTCTTTGCGAAGTAGTAGCCGTCGCGGTAATCGATTTCGGCGCCGAGTGCGCGCATGGCATCAACGTGCAGGTTCACGGGGCGACGGCCGATACGGTCGCCGCCAGGGTTGCTGATGATCACGCGACCGAACCGGGCCAGGAGTGGGCCGAGGAGCATGAAACTCGCCCGCATCTTGGCGGCGGCTTCCAGCGGCACAAAGAGCCACTCGGCATTCGCCGCTTGCAGGCTCATCGTTTCAGGGGTTGGGCGCTCAATGGTGACGCCGATATCGCGAAGGGTATCGGCGAGCACGTCGATGTCGAGAATCCCTGGAATGTTCTCAAGGTCCACGCGTTCGCCGGTCAGCACTGCAGCAGCCATCACCTTAAGGGCGGCGTTCTTCGCGCCACTTACCCGCACGCGACCAGCGAGGGGTCGCCCGCCGTGAATGCGGAACTCCTCCTTCGCTAGGGGGATCGGTCGGTACTCCCACGAGAACGGCTTCACGGCGGTCATGGGCGGATTCTCGCCGTTTGCAGCAGAAGCGTCCAACTGGGGCTCACTTTCTTGGGCCACCCGCACGCGGCCGCCGACGGGCTAGCGCTTGCGGCGGCGCTCGGCGACGCGAAGATGCAGGAGTGCTCGGCTCAGTGAGGCTCGAGCTGTTGCGAGCGATGCAGGATCTTGCGCTCCGGCG
>CAINNT010000082.1 GCA_903851225.1 uncultured Chloroflexota bacterium | reverse complement strand
ATCACAGCGAACCAGTGCTTCATCGGCTCGCCGTGCCGCTTCTCGATTGCAGGGAAGTGCGCTTCCCGTTTTGGATCTTTCGTCGGCATGGTTGCCGAGAGTGGATTAGGCCGGGATGACGACAACGCGTCGCTCGGGCTCTTCGCCCGCCGACTCGGTCGCAATGCCGTCCATCTCCTGAAGCTCAACGTGAATCCAGCGGCGCTCCAGCGCCGTCATCGGCTCAAGCTGCACTGCGCGGCCGGTCTCCTTGACGCGGTCTGCCGCCTTGCGCGCGAGTGCGCGGAGCTGCGCCTCGCGTCGACCTCGATACTCTTCGATGTCAACGGTGACGCGGGCCCATTCGCCCATCTTGCGGCTGAGCATCAGGTTCACGAGATGCTGGATCGCCTGCAGTCGCTCGCCGCGACCACCGATGAGGCTGTTCAGCTCGTCGACTGCCTCTGGTGAGGTGCCAGCGACGTTCAACACGCTGTCGGCGCCCGTTCCGGTCACGCGCACCTCTGCGTCAAAGCCGAGATGCTTCACGAGCGTCTCAAGGATCTCCTTGCCGCCGCTGATCATCTCTGGGGTTGTCTCGCTGCGCTCGCGTCGCTCTCGCGGCTCGCGATCCTCGCGTGGTGCGCGCTCTGGTCGCGGTGCACGCTCAGGTCGTGGTCCGCGATCTCCGCGCGGTGCTGGCCGTCCCCCCGCTTGCGAGGCAGCGGTTCGCGCTACCGGTGCATCGCGACGTGGTGCCGGTCGTGGCCCGCGTTCTTCGCGAACAGGGGCTGGAGCTGGTCGGCTTGGCTCTCCAGCGCGCTTTGGTGCGGCGCCGCCCAGCGCACTGATTGGCGCAGCGACGATTCGGGCAGGCTCGGCGCCCATCCCGAGAACGCCACGTGATCCTGGTGCGATGATCTCGAAATCGAGATCACCGATGCCAACCTTGAACGCCTCACACGCACCCTTCAGTGCCTCTTCGACGCTCTTGCCGGTGAACTCCTGATATGCACTCTCGTTCGCCATTACCTACTCCCTCGTCGACCGTGTCGGTCGCGCTTCTTTGCCGAACGGATCGTGGCGGCCGCTGATGCGGCGCGATCAAGCTCCGTTCGCTCGTGTGGAACCGCCGCCTCCCCAGCAACATCCGGAACTGATTCCGGCATCGTCACTGGGAACCTCGGGGCATGGTTAACGGCAAAGGCGGGCGTCCAACCAAAGAGCGGGAAGAGCCCACCGAAACCGAGGATCAAGTACTGCTGGCCAATCGAGAACAGCGTGGACGAGATCCAGTAGATGAACAGGCCGGCAGGAAGAATCCCGCCGTACAGTACCGAGATGAGCGGCAGGAGCACCATGGTCTGACCCTGTGCGCCTGACATTGGATCGTTCTTCGATGCATTCGGATTGATCACCATGCGCGTCTGGATAACCTGAAGCAGTGCGCTGATGACGGCGAGAATTGAAACGCCGAACCCAGCGACGTCGATAACGGATGGGAGCGATGCGTTTTCCAAGCCGAGCCACGGCACGCTTGCTTCGATGCAAGGCTGGGTTGCATCAGCTGTTGCGCAGGTGAACCCGATCGCAGCGCCGATATCGAAGCCGAAGACTCGCAACATCGCCTGAGGCTCTGGGTTTGTCAGTCCGCTTGAGATGACCGCATACATCGGGATCAGCACGATGAATTGCAGCAGAGTTGGCAGGCAGCCGCCAAACGGGCTCACACCCCGTGACCTGTAGAGCTCCATCTGCGCCTGCTGGATCTTGACCTTGTCGCCCTTGTAGCGACGCTGAATCTCGGCCACCTCTGGCGCGAGTAGCTGCGTGCGCTTTTGGCTCACCAGTTGCTTGCGATACGGCGAGATCAAGATGATGCGAATCACCAAGGTGAGAAGAAGGATGGAGATACCGATGTCACCAGTCAGCTTGTCGAGGAGAACCAGTCCGATAAAGAGCGCTTGGAATACCGGTGTGAAGAGCCACGAGAGAAGTTGGAACGGGTCCCCACCTGGGCTTACTGGCGCGAGTGGCGATGGGATTGGGGTCGCAGTTGCGCCAGCAGTGTCTGGGGCGCATGCGGCAACTACGAGAAGTGCCAGGCCCAGAAGCCCAAGCGTCTTCAATGTGCGGCGGCTCATCGAACTGGATCCAATCCGCCAGCGCTGAGTGGCGAGCAGCGCGCGATGCGCTTCGCCCCCATCCATGAACCTTTGAGTAGTCCGTACTTCACGATCGCCTCCTCTGTGTAGCGCGAGCAGCTCGGCTCAAAGCGGCAGCTCGACGGGAGCCAAAAGAACACCACCCGATACGCTTTGATGAGCAGTCGTCCGGCGAGGGCTGGGAGGCCAACGATGCGGCGCAGCGTGCTCACGATGCGATCTCCATCAGGTTTGCGCGATGCAGACAATCCGTAAGCGCGGCGCGCAACTCCGCACTCGTTGCGGTGCTTGCAGCAGTGCGAACGCCGACCAAGATCTCTGCGCCGGGTCGGACCTGTGGTGCAAGCTCGCGCGCGATGCTCTTCAGTCGGCGTCGAATGCGGTTGCGCACAACGGCGTTCCCAACCTTGCGGCTCGTCGCGATACCGAGACGGAGCGGTGCCGAACTATCAGTTGTAGGAACGGTTCGATGACGAACGCCGAGCAGCGGCGTGGTAACGCCGGGTGCGACGCTCAACGCGGCGAAGTCAGAGGGTGTGCGCAACATGTCAATGCTCCTGGGGCGCGAACGCGCCGCCCTGATCAGACGGTGAGACGCTTGCGACCGCGTGCGCGGCGTCGGGCAAGAACCCTGCGGCCGGACGTTGTCGACATGCGCTTGCGGAATCCGTGCTCGCGGAACCGCTGGCGCTTCTTCGGCTGATACGTTCGCTTCATTGGTATCGCTCCGATCCGGTGGTCTCGGGTGCCACGATTGCCGTTGGTAGCGGTGGCCCCCGAGGGGTTCTTCCTGGTTTTCTCTCAGGCCGCGAAGGGGGCGGTTCTGAGAGGGGAAGTATCGTCCCTTGCGGGCAGGGGTGTCAATTGCCACCCCTGCCACTACCCCTGTAACGGGAATTTCCCGAGATACCCCTAGGGGGTATCTAAAATTGGAGCGGGTCGGGGCTTGCAGGAACTATGGCGGGTGCTATTCTCCGCCTCCCCACAAAGGGACCACACGACATCACACCGTCGGTTGGGCTCTCGGTTCGGGGCTGTGGGAGGGGCAGGCGCAGGCCGGTCAGCACAGAATCTACCTTGCAACAGGGTGGCTTCGCCGACTCCTCGGCGACCCCGCCCTTCTGCCGCAGTGTTGGTGGCGCACACCGACGGAATAGTGGAGGGCGCT
This sequence comes from uncultured Chloroflexota bacterium, assembly GCA_903851225.1. Classification (GTDB taxonomy): domain Bacteria; phylum Chloroflexota; class Limnocylindria; order Limnocylindrales; family Limnocylindraceae; genus Limnocylindrus. Next base: position 28,489 of record CAINNT010000082.1, on the reverse strand, counting down.
GCGGAATGGATCGACGACAGGTCTGGCGCGCGGTCCTCGGAGAGCTGGAGATCAGCCTCTCGCAGGCCACCTTTGAGACCTGGTTCCGTCGCACCGCACTTCTCCGCGTTGATGAGCCAACGGCGACCTTCGTTCTCGGCGTTCCCTCGGGGTTTGCAAAAGATTGGGTTGATGAGCGCTACCGCTCCCTGATCGCACAGACACTGGCGAAGGTTGTTGGTTATAGCGTCACCCTCTCTGTTGAGGTCGTCAGCGATGCCGAGCTCGATGCGCACGGTGCGCTCGCTGCAAAAGGGAAGGGTGTCGCTGCAGGCGATGCGACCCCACGTGTTGCCGCGCCACAAGAGAGCGTGCGTATCGTTGATCGCGACGCCCCAACACGTGCAACGAACTTGAATGCACGCTACACGTTTGCCACCTACGTTGTTGGCGCAGCGAATCGATTGGCGCATGCAGCGTCGCTCTCGGTTTCTGAGCGGCCGGGTGGGGCATACAACCCACTCTTCTTGTATGGCGGTACCGGCCTTGGTAAAACGCACTTGCTGCACGCAATCGGCAACGCTGTCGCTGAACGCTCGCCAAAGCGTCAGGTGTTGTACATCACCGGAGAGGCGTTCACGAACGAGTTCATCACCAGCATCCAACAGGGTGGTGCTGAGGCGTTCCGTTCGCGATTCCGGAAGATTGATGTACTTCTCATCGACGACATTCAGTTCCTTGCTGATAAAGAGCGAACGCAGGAAGAGTTCTTCCATACGTTCAACGCGCTGCACTCCGCGGGAAAACAGATCGTGTTGACGTCGGATCGAACACCGAAAGAAATCTCGTTGCTTGAGGAGCGTCTTCGCTCGCGATTTGAGTGGGGGCTTATCGCCGACATCTCGTCGCCAGATCTTGAAACGCGTATTGCAATCTTGCGCGCAAAGGCGGAAGAGAGCGGCGTCATCGTTGCAAACGATGTCGTGGAACAAGTTGCGCGGCGCGTACAGAGCAATGTGCGCGAACTTGAGGGTGCGCTGACGCGCCTTGTTGCGGTTGGCCGCCTGAGTGGCATGCCGGTCACAATGGAGCTCGCTGCGCGTGTTCTGAACGAAGCGGTTTACCCGAACCCGAAGCGCATCCTCGAGCCAGAGCAGGTTGTCGCCGCGGTCGCCGAGCACTTCAGCCTCACGGTCGAGCAGCTCCGTGGACCAAAGCGCGACCGGGAGATCGTGACTCCGCGACAGATCGCGGCATACCTCTCTCGCGAGGAGACCGACGCCTCCCTCGTGCGGATCGGTGCCGCCCTCGGCGGGCGAGACCACTCCACTGTCATTCATGCGTGCACCAAAATTGAGCGGGAGATGACCTACGACGGCGAGTTGCGCCGAGAGGTTGCCTTGTTGCGCGAGGCCCTCCTTCGACTCGGCCAAGGGGTTGCCGCTCGCACCTAAGCTCACCGCCGGCGCGAGTGTGGACATCTCGTGGATAACGCCGCTTTTGCTGTGGTTTCGTGGGGGGCTGCCCGCCCTGGTGTGGGGTGGGGTGTGGATAAGCGACGAGGGTTCTCCGCAGGCTCTCCCCAGCGGCTACAGGGTTGTGCGTGGTGGCCCTGTGGGTTCTCCACGGGGGGAGGGGGGCTTCCCACGGCCGGTTTGTGCGAGGGCGAGCGCGGGTCTCCACGCCGCCCACAGTACGAATACGGTGATGACGAGATACAACAGGTAAGAGACTAGTACCCTAGAGGGGGAATCAGCTTGTGGAGGAACAGATGAAACTCTCGGTAATCCAGGACCACCTTGCTCGCGGGCTCGCCGTCGTCGGCCATGCCGTCGCCGTCCGCAACGCCCTGCCTATTCTGTCGAACGTCTACCTCGGCACCGAGGATGGCGGGCTTCGCTTAGTTGCTACAAACCTGGAGATCGCAATCACGCACTGGGTGCCAGCAAAGGTGGAAGAGAAGGGCTCCACCACCATCCCCGCCCGGCTGCTCGCCGATGTGGTGAACGGGCTCCCAAACGAGAAGATTGACCTGTCGCTTCTCGACGACGGTCGCGCGCAGATCAAGTGTGGTCGAAACGCCTCGCACCTTCGCGCCACCTCTGCCGATGACTACCCACCGGTCGGCGCTGCAGGCGAGCGGCCAACGGCGCGGATTACCCAAAAGGCCCTACGGGCTGCACTTGAATCAACCGTATTTGCCGCCGCCGGTGATGAGGCGCGACCGATTCTTACCGGTGTGCTGACGAAGTTCACCGGCGAGAAGGCGACATTCGCAGCGGCCGATAACTACCGCATCGCCGTGGCGGGCGCGGCGCTCGCTGAAGCTGCACCAGAGACGAGCCTGATTGTGCCCGCCCGTTCGTATGCAGAGCTGTTGCGCCTACTCTCTGATGTGGAGGATCTTGTTGAGATCACCTTTACCCCAACCAAGAACCAGCTGCAGTTCAAGCTTGGTGACACCATGCTGGTCAGCCGCTTGATCGAAGGACAGTTCCCGAACTTCCAGCAGGTTGTTCCAACGAGCCACACCACAAAGGTGACTCTCGAGCGCGACAGTTTCCTCTCGGCGGTGAAGTTGGCCCAGGTTGTTGCCGATGCGTCCGCCCATATCGTGCGCTTCGCGATCACGACGACAAACGGCGGCGCGATCGACATCACCGCAGCGGCAGACGTAGGCGATCACGCCGCGCACGTCGAAGCGAAAGTAGAGGGCGAGGGAACGACGATCGCATTCAACGCGAAGTACCTCGTCGATGTGCTCTCGCGGGTTGATGCCGATCAATTTGCACTTGAGCTCACTGGCCCTGTCGCACCCGGGTTGCTTCGTCCGCTTGACGGTCGCGACTACCTGCACGTTGTGATGCCGGTGCGCACGCCTTCCTGACCCCCACCGCTCGTACACGGGCGGCGCAGCAATGATTGAGAGCGTTCGGCTACACCAGATGCGCAGCTGGTCAGACGCCACCATCGCGCTTGCGCCGGGGACACACATCTTCTGGGGGGAGAACGGCGCAGGCAAGACGACCATCCTCGAGGCATGCATCATTGCGGCAACTGGTCGCTCACACCGCGCAGGAGCGCTTCGTGAAGTGATCGCTGGCAACGAAGGCCAGGCGTCGATCACAGTGACGGTGCGAGAAGACGGCGCAGATCCAGACGACACCCTCGCGCGCTCAACACTCGGCGTGGAGATCTCGCGCACCGGGCGGGCGAGACATCTCGTGAATGGGACGCCGCGCACCACCGCGGCGCTCGGGCAGCGACTGCGCGTCACAGCGTTTGTTCCAGAGGAGACCGGCCTTGTCGTCGGCGCCCCATCCATCCGCCGCGGACTACTTGACCGCGTCGCATCACAGTGGCAGCGCGGGTATGAGGCAACCTTGACGCGCTACGAGCGAGCGCTTCGTCAGCGAAATCGTCTGTTGAAGGACGCGCTCGAGGTGGACGGCGCCGCGCGCCGTGGCATCGCTAGTGAGATGCGCCCATGGACCGAGATGCTGATCACCACCGGGTCTGAGGTGGTGGCTGGCCGCCTCGCTCTCCTGAGCGCACTCGCCCCAGTGCTTTCGGCAACACACGAAGAGGTGGCGCCGAACGAAGCCTCCCTTGAAACACGTTATCTGTCGCGCGAGGAGTATCGTCCGGACGAAGCCGCAAGCGAATGCGCCGCCCGACTTGCGCAATCGTTTGACCAAACTGCAGAGGCCGAGGGATACCAGGGCTACACGCTGGTTGGGCCACACCGCGACGACATCGCCTTTTATGTCGGCGGCGGCGACATTGCCCCGACAGCGTCGCGAGGGCAGCAGCGCAGTCTTCTGCTTGCGCTCCTTTTTGCCGAGATCACGCTACTCACCGACGAATATGGCCACCCACCCGTTCTGCTTCTCGACGATGCATTCTCTGAGCTTGATCCCCAGCGACGAGAACATCTTGTGGCGCGAATCGCGGCGTTGCCGCAAAGCATCATCACGGCAACTGCGCTCGAAGACCTAGCCCCAGGGCTTGTGGCAAAGGCCTCGTCGCGTGAAATCCAACGTGGACCGCGCGGCAGCGTGGTGGCAGCGTGAGCACGAAGCGCACTCGAAAAGGTCGACCGGCAGACCTGGCCGGCCTGCTCCCCGAAGCGGCACGTGCTCTCGGACTTGAGGAGGAGCTGCGATTCGCGCGGACAATGGGCGTCTTCGGCGACCTGCTCCGCGAGGTAGCCCCACACCTTGCCGCCGTCAGCCACCTCGTTGCTATCGAACGCAGTCGGCTCATCGTCGAGGCGCGCAATCCTGTCGCTGCACAAGAGCTGCATTTGCGCGGCGCCGAGCTTGCACGTCTATTCAGCGAGCGCCCAGGAGGCGAGCGCTCGATCGGCGTGACCGTACGGATTGCTGCCCCGGGCGGCGAACGAGACTGAGCGTATTCTCAGCAGATGGATCACACCGAACTCACCGTTCACCCGGCAGTGCTAACGGCGACCGAACCCGCGTTCGGGCCAGGCTGGCTACTGCTTGCGCGAAACCCAAAAGGCCCATCTGAGGAGCGCGTACTAGGCACGCGCGCCGTACTGCTCACTCTTGCTAGTGCGACCACGGATCAGCTTCAGCGCGCCGCCACCGCAACCTTGAACCAGTATGATCGCGACGCTTCAGCTGGCCCCGCCGAGCGCGCGCGGCGCGCACTCGCCGCCGCACAAAAGATGCTCGGCCAGAAGGTGGCGATTGGAATCGTTGCGCTCTCGCGCAGCGAAGTGCTCGCTGCGCGAACCGGTGGCGTCGCGATTGCCGCGCGTCGCACCGTTGAAGGTCGAGCAACAACCATCATGCTCCCCGACGAAGTGCCTGGCGCATCATCACGCACACTCGAGCGCGGTGGAATCTCAGCAGCCCGCCTCTCGATGTCACTAGAAGATCGAGTCGCGATTGCAATCACCGCGGACGATGCGAGACGAACCGTGCGTGCACGCATGCCAGCGACTGGGGTGTTTGCTCCGCTGACCTATCCAGCGGCGCTTCTGGAGGTGTTACCGCCTCGGCGAACGACTTCTAAGCGAGCTACGCCAGAGCCCGACACGCTCATTGCCGTGCCGATCGATCCGGTCGCCGTAGCAAAGATCAATGCACGTACCCGCTGGGAGGAGGGGAGGCTCGAACGCGAGGCGCGTATCGCTGCCGCAAAGCCGGTCGCGCCGAAAGCAGATCCTTCGCGACCGGATGTTCGCACGCAACCGTATGAGCCGATTGACACCGCCGCCCAAGCCGTAATCGAAGCACGACGACCGAGCACCAGAAGCGGCGTGCAGCCGCGCGCCAGCGGAAAGAGCCAGCCGCCGCCTGCGCGCGATCAGCGTACGAGTGATGCGGTGCGGGCGGCACAAGAGGCCGCGCGTGCCGAAGCCCGACTTCGCGCGGAGCATCGCAGCGCGGCGGAACCACAGATCGAACGCTCGTGGCGTGAGCGCGCTGCTACGTCTGCATCTATGTGGCAACGTGCTGCAGCGCGCATCGCCGATGTGATCGAACGTCGAGCGCCGTGGCTCACGATCAGACCATCTAAACCATCCCTTCGCGCCGTTACAGATGATGGGGAACAGACGGAACAGGAAGTGCAGCGAAGCCGCCGCCGCCGTTCCGCTGCTCTGCTCCTCGCTGCGGTGCTCGTCGCCGGAGTAGGCGGAGCAACCGCCTTCGTCTTGAACGGATCAACCTCTGAGCTTGACGCGGCGGCGAAGGTGCGGGAGGCGCTGCGAAACGCCGAGATCAGCATCAACGAAGCGCTTGATCCACAAACCAACCTGCTCGTCAACGACCCCTCACGCGTGAAGACCCTCTTGCTCTCCGCTGTCGCCAACTTGAATCTTGCAGAGAGTGGCGGCGGCTCAACAAGTCAAATCGCATCCCTACGCACCCAGGCAACGGAGACCCTCAACAAGATCTTCCTCGTTAGTGAAACCACACCGATTGACCTCTTTGACTTTGATGCGGCCGGGGCAACGTTCGAGATCACAGCGATCGTTCAGGGCCCTGATGGACTTCCGTACGTCATCGACAACATCACGGGCGCGGTGTACAGGATCGACCCGGAGCGCGGTCGTGCCACCGTGGTGTACCAGCCTGGGTTTGATCTCTACGGCACGCGCACGGGGCGCGCACTGCTGCTATCCGCCTCGGGGCCCGACCTTGTGGTCTTCGATGCCTCTTCGAATCTCTGGCGCTGGCGGCCCTCGGATGGAGCCGGCAAGGGAACGCTCGTAAAGCTTCGCGTTCGCGACGGCGAGCTGTGGGGGAGCGACGTCAAGGCGATCGTCGGCTTCGCGGCTGACCCGGGGACAGGGCTCTATCGCCTCTATGTCGTCGACCCATCGGCTCGTCAGATCCTGCGGTATCAACCGGCCCCCGACGGCACTGGGTATCCCGCCACGCCAACGGCCTACCTGATCAGCCCGATGTCGCTTGGCGCAATGACCAGCATCGCCATCGACGGCGACGTGTACATGACCATCGACGGTGTGCTGCGCCGCTACTCAGGCGGAGCCGCTGACGACTGGACCCCAGCGGAGATCGGCGACGAACTCCTCCGCCCGCTCCTCACACCAACCCTGGTGATGTCCGCTGGGGCGAGCCGCACCGGGATCGTATATGCCTGGGACAGCAGTGCATATCGCGTCATCGCGTACAGCAAGGCAACGTCTGGCGCGATGCTTGCGCAGTTCGTCATCAACGACCCATCGGGACCGCTCGGCGAAATTGTCGGCGGGTACATCCTTCCCGCCGCCGATGGTGGCGCGCCAACATTTGTCTGGGCTGAGGCCGAACGTGTGCGCAGCGCCGTTCTTGGGTTGCCAGTTACGCAAGAACCAGGCGCGAGTGTCAACCCAACACCTGATCCAGTGATCGAAACACCAGTTCCTACGCCGTAAGCATGCGATCATAAAGCGATGGAACTACGACGCGCGATTGTCGACGGGGTGCGCATCCAGATGACCTCTGGCACGCACGTGCTGCTCTTGCGAGATGCTGAAGAGGCGCGCTACCTTCCGATTCCAATTGGCCCCAACGAAGCAAGCGCGATTGCCTATCACCTTCAAGGAATCGCGCCAGAGCGTCCGCTCACGCACGACATCGCGCTTCGGGCCATTCGTGCACTTGGCGCAACACTACGTGAAGTGCGCATTACAGAGGTTCGCGACGAGACATTTCGTGCACGCATGGTGATGCTCGCCTCGAACAGCGAAGAGGCGGAGCTTGACGCGCGACCAAGTGACGCCGTGGCACTGGCCCTGCGTGCCGACGCCCCAATCTTCATCGCGACAGATCTTCTCTCAGCAGAAGGGATCGTCCCGGAGGCAGCCGAAGAGGAACGCCTTTCGCTCTTCCGCGATTTTGTGAATTCCCTCGAAGCCGAAGAGCCGCCGCCGACGCGTTAGTCGTTGAGCAGCGCGCGACCTCGCGCAAGAGCCTGAGAGCGGTTCAGCCACAACCGTAGGCGCAACGACCAAAAATCGCGAACAGCGCGAGCGATGACAGAGAGCCGCGCCCCCGTTGGGGATCCAGCCGTGCGCGGATAGTGCGGCACACCAACCTCGGCGATGTTCACACCAGCACGCTGTAAACGAATCAGGAGTTCCGCAGAGAAGAATGCGCCGTCAGAATGCACATTGATGCCGCGCAACACGCTGCGCTGGAAGAGCTTTGCCGCGCAGTCGACGTCGCGAACACGAAGCCCAAACCAGAGGCGATTGGCAGCGCGGTAGATCGTGGCGTAAACGAGCCGCAACGGTGGATCGGCGCGCTGCAACCGAAAGCCGATAACAACGGGTGACTGCGTCTCCTCCGCACGCTCAACAAGGCGAGCCAGGTCGGCGACGCGGAACTGTCGGTCACCGTCGGTGTACGCAAGGTGACGATATCGAGCGGCGGCAAATCCTGAGCGAAGCGCGCCGCCGTATCCGCGGTTCACGTCGTGGCGTACCAATCGGACTGTGTCGCCATGCTGCCGTACTAGGCGCTCTGCTACAGCAGCAGTGTCATCACGGGAGCCATCATCGACGAGAATGACCTCATAGGTCATCGCAAGCGCAGGGAGTGCGGTAAGCGCATCGGCGACAAGCGCCTCAAGGTTCTCGGCCTCGTTGTGGCACGGGAAGAAGAGCGAGAGCTCCTGTAGCGGCAACTTCCACAACCCCCTTCACGGCTACACTCGGCAAATGAGTTCTCAGACGACTCGTCGACCGACCGACCAGGTCAGCCTTCGCACACTTGTGTCGATCGCTGCACTCGGGATTCTCTTGCGAGCGATCATCGCATACGTCGCGCTCCCTCCAGATGCCGGATTCGCCGCGGATCTCAACGCGTTTCGATCATGGGCATCTGAACTGGGAACCCGCGGACCGTGGGGATTCTATGCACGTGGAATCTTCGTCGACTACCTCCCTGGCTACCTGTGGATCCTGTGGGCGCTCGGATCACTCGGCGCACTTTTCGCTGGCAGCACAGACCCTGGTGCACTGATCAAGCTTCCGGCAATCCTCGCCGACGGTCTGCTCGTGCTCGGCACTGCACGCCTGGCCAGCGACCTCGGTGCTCCCCGTCGCGGGCAGCTGATCGCCGCCGCCGCCATGGCGTTTGGGCCAATGATCTGGCTTGACTCGGCGGTGTGGGGGCAGGTCGATTCCGTCGGAACCGTTGCCCTTCTCTTCTCGCTTTCAGCGTTGATCCGCGGCCATACGGTGAGCGGTGCGATTCTCGCAGCGCTGGCCGCGGTGCTGAAGCCCCAGTTCGGCATCCTCATTCCGATCGTCGCGGCGCTCGCCTTCGTGCGCGCACGGTCTGCGCGCGACCCGTGGGCCTTCGTCGTGACCGGTCTCGCTGGCGCCGCCACCATCGCAGTCGCAGCGCTTCCATTTGGACTCACGCTCCCTGACGTGCTCGCCAAGGTGGCGGAGGCGGCAGGTGGCTACCCGTACCTTTCTGTGAATGCTTGGAACCCGTGGGCACTGATCGAGGTGGGTGGGCGCGCGGTTGTCGATGCCACCGGGTGGGCATCGGATATCGATCCGTTACCGCTGATCGGTATTCCCGGCGTGGCGCTCGGAAGCGCAGCGATCACCACCGCCGTGCTCGTGGCGATGCGCTACGTGCGGCGAGACACGGCGATTCGCACCGTTACCGCAGTTGCCATCCTCGCGATCGCCTTCTTCGTCCTGCCAACACGCGTGCACGAGCGATACCTCTTTCCAGCGATCCCGCTCACGATCGCGCTTGCAGCAGCGCGTCCAGCCTGGCGCTGGATCGCAGTCACAACCTCCGTTGGGTTCTTTGCGAACAGCTGGGGTGTGCTGACCATTCCATACTTTCAAAACCCAGGACTGCCAGATCTGGGCGCGCTCACCGACGCACTACAGACACCCATCGCAATCACCGCTACGGCCGTCGCGATCACGGCCGCGCTCATTGCGGCGATCGGGCTCGCGTGGAGAGTCGAGAGAACGAGCAGCGGCGCGCGGCCTGCGAAACCGCTCCGGAAGCACGTCGACGCGATGCCAAAGCGCACCGTGATCGCAAGGCCGGAACCCCGTCGAGCCATAACGCGCATCGACGTCTGGCTTCTCATACTTGTTGCGGTCAGCGCCGTGTCGCTTCGAGGATGGCGCGTAGGTGAACCGACGCGCTTCCATTTTGACGAGGTGTATCACGTACGGACGGCGGCTGAGTTCATGCAAGATTGGAAGTACGGCGAGCCACATGCAATCTATGAATACACCCACCCGCATCTTGCGAAGTACCTGATCGCGCTTGGACTTGAGACAATCGGTGCGCCAAGAGTCAACGCGCGAACAGCGTACCCAACCACGATTGGCGCAATCGCCGCCCGACCAGAAGACGCACTAAGCCGGGGCAGGTTGTGGGTGGCGGGTCCGGAGGAGATCAGCGTCATCGATGCCGCGACACGTACGGTTCTCGGCGCGATCCCAATTCGAGCTGTGTCAACGTTGGTCGCAGCAGCGGACGGGTCGCTCTGGGGAGCAACGAGTAACGGCACGTTCTTCGCAGTCGATCGCGCCACTGCGGATCTGGGTGGAAGCGATGGGCTCAGAACCTGGACAGCTTCCGGCGGCCCGATAGCAGGAATAGCACCGCTAGCCGAGAACGGCGTTGCGCTGGTACGTCGCGATGAGGTGCTCATCCTGCGTAACGGAGCAGTGGTGGCGAACGCGCCACTCACAGGTGGAACCTCAGTCGTCGCACGTACGGTCGATGGCGAAGAACGGATCTTTGTGACGAGCGCGACTGGGATGACCAGCTTCATCGCAACCGACTTGTCCAGCCCACGAATGTCGTCGATCGACGGTGGCGCCACGACGATCGCGGCGATCGATTGGTTTGACGGGCCGCGACTGTATGTGGCGGGCCGCGATGGCGTGCGTGTCTACAACATCAACAACGAGAGCGCGACGCTGCTGGCGCAGGTCACGATCCCACGGGCGTCGGCGATTGTGCCGAGCGACGCGAGTCGCATGGTGCACGTAGTGGCACCCGGCCCAGACGGCACCGGTGCATCGTTGTGGACAATTGAGCCGAACGGCAACGCGCGGTTCGCCGATGTCGCCGTGGACGCCGACACACTGGTGCTTGGAGCGGCTGGCGCCGCCCTTGACGCCTCCGCTGAGCGTGCCGACGGTGGTAATGGGGAGCTCCTTCTTGCCACGCCGTCTGGTGCCATGACACAGGTAAGCGTCGGCGAACTGGCCGCTGGCTGGCGCTGGCCCGGGGTGATTGCTGGCGCAGTGGCCGCAGCTCTCTTGGTGCTGTTGGCGCGGCTCCTCACCGAGCGACGCGACGTGGCCGCACTTGTCGGTGTTCTCGCCCTGCTCGACGGAGCTGGCTTCGTGCAGAGCCGGATCGGCATGAATGACGTCTACCTCCTCACCTTCCTCCTCGGAGGCACGGTCGCCTTTGTCGCATGGCTACAGGGGCGCTTCCGCGGCGCCATCTCTGGCGGGCTCCTGCTTCTCGCGGCCGGCCTACTCCTTGGCGGAGCGCTCGCGAGCAAGTGGGTCGCCCTCTACGGCATCTTCGGCTTGGGCATCATCTGGTTGGCCCGAACTGCGCCTGGGCGACTGCTGGTCGTAGGCGGACTCGCCCTTCTCGGCGCCGTCCTTCTCCCACAAGCACTCACCGTTGCCGAAGGTTCCACCCGTACTCCGAATCTTCCATTCGCCGCGGCACTGACGGTGCTCCTTGCGGCGACTGGCGCGGCGATCTACCGCGCTGGCGGCATCTCGCGCCGTGAGGCTACGCCACGCTCCCTACTCGGCCTCCTTTCGCTACCAGGCGAAGCAACACTCGTGTTCTTCGCCCTCGCTGCACTACCACTCGGCGTCTACATCGCAAGCTACCTACCCTGGGTGGCGCTGGGCAATCAGTTGATCACCGGCTGGCCAACAGGCAACACCGGACAGACACTGACCGACCTCACCGCTTCAATGTATCGCTACCACGACACGTTGCGCGTCGCGCATGCTGCGAGCTCTCCGTGGTGGGCGTGGCCATTCGACCTCAAGCCGGTCTGGTTCTTTCAGTCGAGCTTTGCCGCAGAAAACAGCGCGGTGACCGCTGCGGTGTACGACGGTGGCAATGTGCTCTCGCGCATTCTGAGTATCGGTGGCGCCATCTGGCTCGCTACAGAAGCATGGCGACGACGCAGCTGGGGTCTCGCATCGGTGCTCGTACTTGGCCTTGCGCTCTGGCTACCGTGGGCGCGAATTGATCGCGCGGCATTCCAATATCACTACTACCCAACCTCACAGATCGCCCTGATCGGACTCGCACTCTTGCTTGCTGATCTGCGCGCCGGATCGCAACGTGCGGCGCAGATCCTGCGCATCGGTGGCGCAGTCGCGGTGCTAGCGGCGCCGGTGCTCTGGATGGCGACTGGTGCGCTGTGCGCACTTGCAGGCGTGTCGAGCGTTTATGCCGAGAGCCAAGTGTGTCTGTCAGGTGGATTCGGCACACCGGGTCCACTCGTTGGCGCGATCGCACTTGTTCCTGCGACGGTGGCCGCCTGGTCAATCCTCGGAGCGAGAGAGGTGCGGCGGATGTTCGCCATCACCATCAGCAGTATCGCCGTGGTAGCACTGGTTTGGTATCCAAACTGGTCGGCGCTGCCACTCCCAACGGGGATCCACAATTGGTATCAGGGAATCATCCCAACATGGACATGGCCGTTCCAGTTCGGTGTCACACTTGAAAGCCCAGCCGAGACCACACTCGTTAGCAGCGCGACGCTCGTGGTTGGTGTGCTACTCCTCTGCGCCGCCACCGCTGGCGCTTATGGTGCGAGCCGATTCAGCGCCGCCGCCCGCAGAGAGTTCGACAAGGATCGCGCGTAGCGGCAACTCGCGCGCAGTAACCGTATATGGCGTTAGTCGCACAAGGTGGAGCGATTCACCAGCAGCGAGTTGCATGTGTGCGTCGTGAGTCGCTACCCAGCCACCGCCTTCGATTACCACCAGCACAACGTCTCCAGCGCTGCGAAGAGGACCGTAGGTGCCACCCGGTGTCACCGTGAATTCCGTGATCTGTGCGATGTCATTGGAGAAGATGGAGCTACTCAGGACCCCGCTGGAGCCCGCGGCGCGGTCAGTTCGTCTATGGCCGGGACCGAACTGGCGAATATTCATGCGTCATCGCGGTGCGCAGACGCGCACCTCAACGAACTACCCGCGGCGATTTGCTGGTCGAATGGTTGCTTCAACGCCGTCGGCCACCTGGCGCCGAGTGCGCAACAGCGCAGCGTGTTCCGCCTCAGCTGCAAGGAGTGGCGGGAAACGCTTGGTAACGGTGTCGCGCAGGGCGAGCAGCCCAACAAGCGTGGTGGCGATCGGGAAGAGGCCGTACCACTGGAACGCGGCGTAGACCAAGTTCATGCCAAAGGTGCCCAGGCTGATCCAGAGGATGTACTCCCACTCGTCGCCAATCACCCCGCGCCCGCGGCTGCCGCGGGTCGCGTAGGCATAGACAACGATGGTTGCGAGGAAGAGCACCAGATTGGCGATCCAGAACGGCGTGTAAAACGTTCCAAGATCAGCATTCAAGACGGTGAAGAGGTATTCCCAGGGCCAACGAAACATCTTGTCCTCACTCGCTAGATTTCGGTTCACCCTGCACACCAGCGTGCGGGTTTGTGTGAGCGAGTATGCCACCATCAGCAGCATGCGCGTCCTACTGCTGATCTCGCCCGAGAGCCCCACCCTCGCAGGGCTGGCACCCATCCTTGCCACCCTGATCGCCCGCGGTGCCACGGTAGAAGCGGGTCCAGTCGCCTCACAGCTGCGGGCGGAATCGATCCATGTCACCGAGCATGCTGATGCGGCAGAACTGGATCGAGCGGCGGCAAGTCTCACCAGCTCCGACCTCCTCATTGCCCCCGGAGGCGCAGGTGCGCCACCGATCGCAATCGTCGCCGTCACCCGGGCGCTTCTTGCGGAGGAGAGCGGACCACTCATCGTTGTGGATCCAGCTGCAATCGGCGACGTTCTAAGCGATCTGACATCTCCGAGAGGCCTTGGCGCAGTACGAAACGAACTGCGCCGCTCGGCCGCGCTCGCGATCGCGGCCTACGTTGCACCGCATGTGCGCGACAACGAGAGCGAAATGCCAGCGCGCGAAGTCATTGTCCTCGAGAGGATACGAACGTTTGGGCACGGCGAGAATCAACACCAAGCCGCAGCGGCGTACCGTCGGGTACACAGCACCGAGGGCGGCGTCATGGCGGCTCGCGTGCTGCAGGGGCAGGAGCCTAGCCTCAACGACCTCCTCGACCTTGACGCAGGCGCGCGCCTCGTCGCCGACCTGCCAACGCCGAGCGTTGCACTCATTCGCCATACGGACCCAATCGGCGTAGCAACCGCAGAGACGGCACTCGGCGCCCTCACTCGTGCGATTGAGACAGATGCAGCGGCAAGCTCTGGTTCAACCATCGTGTTGAACGTACCGATCGACCGCGCTGTTGCTGCCGTGATTGCGGCAGGAACATTTGAGTCGGTGCTTGCCCCGGCACTCGCCGACGACGGAGCTGCAGAGGTGTTGCGCGCGCGACCGGAGCTAAGCGTGGTGATTCACCCCACCCATCAGGGCAACGGATTGGACATGTTCGGCGTCAACGGGGCAGTTCTCCTGCAAACAGCAGATACCGGGAACATCGAGCGATCACAACTTCGTGTCGTCACTGATCGACGCCCAACACTTGACGAACTGACGGACTTACTCTTCTCGTGGAGAGTCGTTCGTCACATTCGCTCAAACGCCATCGTTGTTGCGCGCAATGCCGCAACGCTCGGCATCGGCGCGGCACAGGTCAACAGACGTGTTGCAGTTGAAATAGCGTTGAATCAGGCGGGTGAGCGCGCACGCGGTGCGGTCATGGCAAGTGATGCGTACTTCCCATTCGCCGAAGGGATCGCAGCGGCAGCAGCGGCCGGAATCACCGCGATAGTTCAGCCAGGTGGCTCACGACGTGACGTCGCAGCAATCGAAATTGCCAACCGCCACGGAATTGCCATGGTCTTTACCGGGCGACGGCACTACCGACGGTAACGTGCAGGGCGACGCGTTAGACCCAGCGCAGGGCCGTCGAATCCCATGCGCCGACGCAGCGCGCAGCCGCATCACCCTCGATTCGTCGCCGTATATCGCGTAGCTCACGGGCAGTCCCTGGCCACCCCGGCGCCTTGAGTGTTGGAGAGATGTCGGCAAGAGGTGCCAACACAAAGAGTCGCTCGGTTGCAGATGGATGCGGAACGACGAGCGGTCGATCTGCATCGATCCCGTCGGGTTCTGTGCCGAGCGGTCGCGGATGTACGACGGCGATATCCCCCATCGCAATGATGTCAATGTCAAGTCGGCGCGGGCCAAATCGCACCGTTGGCACGCGACCAAAGAGTCGCTCTAGTTCTTTCACGCGAATGAGCACCTCGATCGCTGCTGCAGCTGGCTTATCTGGAAGTGCGGCGCGCATTCGCAGCGCTGCGTTGCAGAACTCTGGTTGGTCGACGAGACCGACCGGTGTCGTGCGATACAGCGGCGAGACCTGTTCAAGGTTCCACCCTGGAATGCGGGCCAGGGCGACGACCGCCTCGGCGAGTGTGGCGACAGGATCGTCGAGATTGGCCCCAATCCCGAGGTGCACAACGAGTTCACGCATGTGCCCGACGGTAGCGCCGCGTAGGATCTACTGCATGGAAGAGGTGGAGCGCCGGATTCGCGAAGAGATCCAACGCCAGGGCTCGGTGAGCTTCGCGCGGTTTATGGAGCGCGCCACTCTCGAGCCCGGGCTCGGCTACTACGCCACAACCCAGCGTCGGGCGGGCCGTAGTGGTGACTTCATGACCGCGCCAGAACTGCACCCCATCCTTGGCGCTGCGATCGCGCGGCTCGCTGCCGCAACGTGGGAGCGGCTCGGTCGCCCCGCACCCTTCCGCTGGCGCGAATTCGGTGCGGGCGAGGGGACTCTCCTACTGGCGGCACTCGACTACCTCATCAGATCCGACCACCCTTTACGAAGCGCGCTCGAGGTCGCTGTGACCGAGGCAAACCCCCACCGTCTCGCCGAGCTGTCGGCTGCGCTGAAACGGTTCCCAGCCGGCGGACCACCCCTCGTCGCAGCGGGGAGCCCTCCAGCAGCAGGGATCGTGGTCGCCAACGAGTTCGCCGACGCTCTCCCCTTCCATATCGTGGTCGGTCGGTCCGCTGCCCCGGGTGGCTTCGCGGAGCGCCGCGTCACCGTAGATCCTGTAACAAATGCTCTTACTTGGGTTGAAGGCCCACCCGATCCCGGGATCGTCGACCGACTCACCCCCCTCATGGCGGACTGGCCGCCGCTCGCGGAAGGGCAACTTGCCGAGATCTCCCCTGCGACCGCGGAATGGGCCGCCACGCTGGGGGCCGAGCTCACCGAGGGGGTCGTCCTCGTGCTGGATTACGGTCGGGAGGGGGTTGACCTACGGGACCCATCCAGCCGAATGGCCGGCACAGCCCTTGCCTATCAGGGGCATCGGGCTACCGCCGACCTGCTCAGCGAGCCTGGGAGTCGCGACCTGACCGCACATGTGGACCTCACCCTGCTGCGGAAGGCCGCGCAAACGGGTGGTCTTCGTCATGTGGCGAGCACCACCCAGGCGAGATTCCTCGCCAGCGCGGGGGTCGACAGCGAAGTCGCCCGATCGCGGGCTGGCGCCGAAGCAACTCTTGAAGGGGCAATCGCCCTGCGCTCGGCGCTCGCCCAACTGATGGACCCGCGGCGCATGGGCGGATTTGCGGTTGAGTTGTTTGTCGCAGGTCGCTCCCCAGGGGCAAATGCACTCGCCGACTCCGTATCGTCACTCCCCGGAGCGGCGGCTCCGAATCGCCCCCTCGTCTAGAATCTGAGCGTAATCACTCGAGTCCCCACCACGGGGTATGCGCCGGGTTGATGGATCGAACGGGGGAGTTTCATGACAGGACTCTGGTACGTCCTCGGCTTCGCAGGAGCAGGTATCTCCTTCGTCTTCCTCACCATCGGCATCGCATGGCTGATCTCCCACCGCACCCGCGGCAGTCGGGGCAAGCAGGTCCCGTACGAGTCGGGCATCAACACCTATGGAGACACCCACGGACGATTCGGGCTCTCCTTCTACCTGTACGCACTCCTCTTTGTCGCCTTTGACGTTGAGATTGTCTTCATCTATATCTGGGCACTGAACTTCAAGGTCCTCTTGATGGACGGCCTGATCTCCATGGCGATCTTCATCGGCGTGTTGCTCGTTGGCCTCGCCTACGCCTGGCGCAAGGGGGTCTTGGCATGGCGATAACGCGCGACCCAAAGTTCAGCAACCTGCCTGAGGTGCAGCCAGACGGCAGCGTCCAGTCACCAACGATCGTGGGCAACACCCTGTGGAGCACCGATGACCCGCGTGCCTACGGTGGGCTGCCACTCGAGGCACACCCAAACCTAGAGCTTGCGCGATACGACGCAACCGGTGACGGCCGTGTTGATGATGCGCGTTGGAGCGGCGCGCTCTCTGCAATCCCAACAAAGGCCGATGTCGTGCTCGATTTGATTCGGGCAAATAGCCTGTGGCCGCTGCTCTCTGGCCTGGCCTGCTGCGCGATCGAGATGATGTCCACTGCAACACCAAAGAACGACATTGATCGATGGGGCATGTTCCCCTTCCGCGCAAGCCCACGTCAGGCAGATGTGTTGATCGTTGCCGGAACCCTCACAACAAAGATGGCCGAACCGCTGATTCGTTTGTGGGAGCAGATGCCCGAGCCAAAGTGGGTTGTCGCTATGGGCGACTGCACCTGCTCTGGTGGACGCTACAAGCGCAGCTACTCCGTGGTGCAAGGAATCGATCGTGTCATGCCAGTCGATGTGTACATCCCTGGCTGCCCACCACGACCAGAGGGACTGATCTACGGAATGATGAAGTTGCAGCAGCTGGTCAAAGATCGCCGCGGCCACTGGCCAGAGCGCGCGATCGGTCCAACCGTTCCGAAGGGGATCTAAGTGGATCGCCGTCTCGCTGCACTCCTACAAGAGACGTTTGGTGAGCGACTGCTCGCGCCAGTGCGTCAGCGTTATGACGAGAGCGAGATTCGCATTGCGCTCAAGGATGCAACCGATACCTTGCGAACCCTTCACGATCATCCAGCCCTTCGATTTGAAATGCTGATCGATCTCTGCGGCGTCGACACCGGCGAAGAGATGCAGGTCGTGTACCACCTCTCTTCGTCGAAGAGCGGCGACTGGCTTCGCGTCATCGTTTCGGGCCTGGATCGCAGTGCACCGCGCATCGCATCGGCCACATTCATGTGGCCAGGTGCCGAATGGATGGAGCGCGAAGCGTACGACATGTTTGGCATCATCTTCGAAGGGAATCGTGATCTGCGACGCATCTATATGCCCGATGATTACCGAAGCCATCCGCTTCGCAAAGATTTCTACCTCGCTGACGACGCATCTCGATCACCCGCCGCTGGCGTGCGCAACATGGAGCGAGTTGGAACGCCGGCTGATGCGACAGCAGCAACCGTGCTCCGCAAGAGCCCTGGGGTATAGCGATGACACAGCAGATGCGTCCATCGCTCGACGATCCACGCGTTGCAATCCCCGCCGACTCAACGTGGTACGAGCCGGCACCATCTCCACAGACGGAGCGCCAGGCAGAGTTCCTCACGTTGCGCGAAGGCGAGATGTTCGTGAACATGGGACCACAGCATCCTTCGACCCACGGCGTACTCCGCGTGATCATCAAGGTGAACGGCGAGAAGGTCGTCGACCTTGATCCGGTGCTCGGCTATCTGCATCGTGGAGTCGAGAAGCTCTGCGAGAACGCCGATTACCACCAGGCGATCTGCTACACCGATCCGCTCGAATATGTGAGCTCGCTCTTCTGCGAGGCGGCACCCGTCGCAGCATTCGAAAAGCTGATGGATGTCGACGTGCCGCGCCGCGCTCAATACATCCGCGTGTTGACGATGGAGCTCAACCGCATCGCAAGTCACACCCTGTTCCAAGGCTGGATGGCCCTTGACCTTGGCGGCATCACCCCGATCCTCTGGGCGTTCATCGAGCGCGACGAGATCGTCGACATGCTTGCCGCTCTTACCGGCCAGAAGCTCCTCTACAACTACTACCGAATCGGCGGGGTGAACGGCGACTTGAACCACGAGTTCATGAGCCGCCTCGGCACGTGGATGAGCCGCGCCGCCGCGCAGATCGACTCCAACCTGGCGCTGATCAACGAGAACGAGATCTTCGTGCGCCGCACCCGCGGCCTCGGCGTTCTCGATGCAAAGACGGCGCTCAAGATGGGCGTCACCGGTCCAAACCTCCGCGCGAGCGGCGTGCCGTTCGACCTGCGCCGCGACCGCCCGTATCTGGTTTACCCGGAGCTGGAGTTCGATGTGCCGACCCGCGACGAGGGTGACTCGCTGGCCCGCTATCTGGTGCGCATGGACGAGATCAAGCAGTCGATCCGCATCATCGATCAGGTCCTTCATGAGATGCCCGACGGCCCAGTGATGGCGAAACTGCCGCGACTGCTGCGTCCGCGACCAGGTCGCGCATTCGGCGCCGTCGAAGGGCCACGCGGCGTGTACGGCACCTACGCTATCAGCGACGGCACCGACCAGCCGTTCCGCATGCGCATCCACGATCCGTCATTCGTGCACCTGCAACTTGTTGGACCACTTACCAAGGGGAACCTCATCGCCGACACCATGGCGGTGATGGCCAGCCTCGACCCAGTCATGGGCGGAGTCGACAAGTGAGCGGCGCATCGATGGCCTGGAACCGCCTCACGCCAGCCGGTCGCATCCTCGCCGTGCTACTTCCAGTCCTTGCCATCGGCGGCGCACTAACAACCGTTCTGCTTGCAACATTTGGTGGCGCCATCGCCGCGACCATCGGCGCAAATCTGCCGATCGTGCGCTTCCTCGTCGCTTCGGTCGTCACCTTCCTTATCTCGGTACCCGTCGCGTTCCTCTTGATCTACATGGAGATGAAGATCATTGCGCTCATGAACCTGCGCATCGGACCTGATCGCATCGGCCCAGCGGGCGCGGTGATGAGCGTGGTGCACGGCCTCAAGGTGCTGATGAAGGAGGACTACACGCCACCGAGCGTCGACGTTCCAGTCTTCACACTTGCGCCAGTGGTTGTCTATCTCGCAAGCTTCATGACGCTGCTCGTCATTCCGTTTGCACCAGAGCTCACGAGCATGGGCTTTGAGCTTGGCCTCCTCTACTTCTTCGCAATCGGCGGGCTCAGCGTCGTTGGCCTGATGATGGCCGGCTGGTCATCGTTCAACAAGTACTCGCTCCTCGGTGGCATTCGCGCCGCAGCACAGGCGATCAGCTACGAGATCCCACTGACACTTTCCGTTGTGGGAATCGTGATCCTCACCGGCACACTCTCGCTGCCGAAGATCGTCGCCGCACAAGACGGCTCGTTCCTCGACTGGTTCATCTTCCGCCAGCCACTCGCTGCGATCATCTTCTTCATCGCTATCACCGCCGAAGCAAACCGCACCCCGTTCGACAATGCCGAAGCTGACCAAGAGATCGTCGCTGGCTTTGCGACGGAGTATTCAGGGATGCGCTTTGGCTTCTTCTTCTTTGCAGAGTACGTGAACGTCTTCATCGTCTCGGCACTCTTCAGCGCCGTCTTCCTCGGCGGATCAAACCCGCCGATTCACATTGATGTCAATCCGCAAATCCTGATTGACCTGAGCGCGCTTGGGATTGGGTTGCCGCTCATCGCAGGCATAGCGCCAATTGTTGGCACGTTGCTCTTTGCGGCCCCAATCTGGTTTGCGAGCAGTCGTGTCAAAGGGTGGCAGGCACTTGTCGCTGGGTTCCTCATCTTCGGCGGCGTCTCAACCGCAGCTGTTGGCATCTGGGCCTTTGTGATGCTGCCACCCGTTGCGAGCCTCATCTGGTTCCTCATCAAGACGTTCGCGCTCGTCTTCACCTTTGTGTGGATGCGCGGCACGCTGCCACGCGCACGCATCGACCAGCTGATGGGCTTCGCCTGGAAGTGGCTCCTGCCAGCATCGCTGCTCAATATTTTCGCGACGGCGTTCGCCGTGCTGATTGCGGGGAGGTAGTCATGCCACGTATTCCAGGCTCCGGACTGCTCTCGGGAATGCGCCTCACGCTCACGCGTTTCTTCCAGCCGAAGCGCACGGTGATGTATCCAGAGGCGAAGCCCGACATTGCGCCGCGCAATCGCGGCCGACTTGAGCTGGTCACCGACGAACACGGCACGCTGAAGTGCGAGACCTGTTTCCAGTGCGCGCAGGCCTGTCCGATTGAGTGCATCGACATGGGTGGCACCGACACGAAGGGTCGCTTCGCCGTGCATTGGGGGCCCGCCGAGCAGTACGCCGAACGACGCGAAGAGTCGGCGATCCGTCGCTCCGGTCGAACGGTTTCCGACGCGGCGGCGGCGACAGGGGCAACCATCGACATCGCCAAAGTCGACGAGATTCTCGAAGCGCACGACTACGACCCTCACCACATGCTTGCGATCCTCGAGGCGATCCAAGGCGCATACGGTTACCTCCCAGTCGATGCGCTCAAGCGTGTCAGCCGCGCGACCGGCGCCTGGTACGCCATGGTCTATGGCACCGCCACCTTCTATAAGCACCTCGCATTCGAGCCCGGGGTGACCCGCTCGATCGCCGTCTGCCGTTGCGCCAACTGCCTCGTCTCCGGAGCGGGTGCAGTGATGGGTACCCTGAGCTACGAGTTCGGCACCGAGTTCGGCCGGGCGATCCCGTGGAGCAACTTGCGTCTTGAGTCGCTTCCGAGCCACGTTGCTGGCGCACCGTCACCGCTTGTGGTCATTGATGGAGAGCCGCAGCGTGACCTCAGCGCGAAGAACGCTGCGAGCTGGGCCGCCGCTCTCGCCGGCAGGTACGCCGCATGAAGCGCCTGAACGCACCGAAGGGCTGGAGCCAGCTGCTGTTTGCCGCCCCTGCTGAGCCGTGGGCAGCGCTCCGTGCCGCCGCTGCGGCAGGCCCGGCTGGCACCACCGCAACCCTGATCGCCGCTGGCCTACGTGGGCGCGGCGGCGGCGGCTTCCTAACGGGAACGAAGTGGCAGGCGACGGCCGCCGAGCCAGCCAGCCAGTACTACGCCGTAGCGAACGGCTATGAATCTGATCCCGCCGTATTCACCAACCGACTCCTCATGGAGGAGAACCCACAGGCGATCGTTGAGGGGCTCGCCATCGCCGCCCTCACCGTAGGCGCCCGCGAGGCGTTCATCGCCGTGCGCGCCGAGTACACCGAAGCGATCAAACGACTCGAGGCGGTAATCGCCACCGCCGAGCGCGAGGGAATCCTTGGCACAACGCTGCTCGGCACCGGTCGCGAGCTGATCATCACCGTCCGCCCACTCCAGGGCTCCAGCATGATTGGCGAAGAGACGGTGCTGATGAAGGCGCTCGCCGGCAAGCGGGGTCAGCCAGAGCAGACCCCGCCATACCCATCAACAGTCGGTTACCTCGGCAAGCCAACCGCCGTGAACAACGTCGCCACCCTCGCCGCGGTGCCATGGATTCTGAACAACGGCGCGGAGGCCTTCGCGCAGATCGGCGACACCGCACAGCCAGGAACCGTCCTCGTGCAGATCAGCGGATCCGTCGCACACCCAGGTGTGCTTGAAGTGCCAACTGGCACACCACTGAACGAGATCATTGCAGCGGCAGGCGGCACCGCAGGTGGCGCGTCAATCAAAGCGTTGCTCGTGGGTGGACCAACTGGAGGATTCATTCCAGCAAGCCTCTTCGGCGGCACGCCATACAGCGGCGCCGGCCTCAAGAGCGTTGGCGCGCATATCGGCTCGGGCGCGCTCCTTGCACTCGACAGCTCCGTCGCCATCCCCGAACTCGCCACCATGTTGACGCGCTGGTGCGCCGACGAGGCGTGCGGCAAGACGATCCCGTGCCGCATCGGCACTCGTCGACTCGCCGAGATCGGCCAGCGCTTTGTCGATGGGCTCGCCGGCCCTGCCGATGCAGAGCGGCTGCAGAAACTCGCTGCCGATGTCGCCGACAGTGCCCTCTGCGCACACGAGGCGCTCGCGCCAAGCCCGCTCCTTACGGGGGTGCGATACTTTGCCTCTGAGTTTGGACCTGCCGTTGCCGCACTGTCGGCAACATCAACGAGCGGACGGAGCTGATCATGGCCGACCTGATTGATCGACCGGCAAGCGCAGTGACACCAGTTTCTCGCGCGATCACCCCAGCGCCATCTGCAGAAGTCGTCGTCGACAAGCTGCTCACCACACGCAGCCCACAGCGACCACAGCGCACACCAACCTTCTACGTCGAGATCGATGGGCAGAAGCTTGAAGCGTTCGAGGGCCAGACGATTCTTGAAGTGTGCCGCGCCAACGGCATCGAAGTTCCGACCCTGTGCTACGACCCGAAGCTTCCAGGATTCGGCGCATGCCGCATGTGCGTCGTGGATGTCGAAGGGTGCGATCAGCCATCCATCAGTTGTTCCGCGAAAGCTGAGCCTGCGCAGGTCGTATCGACGCAGACCGATCGCATTCGCGAAATTCGCCGCACCAACCTTGAGTTGATCTTCAGCGACCACAACGCCTACTGCTTGCCGCCATGCCAGAACAAGTGCCCGAGCCATATCGACATTCCTGGGTTCTTGAAGGCGAACGCTGAGTCGCAGTTCCGCGAGTCTGCACGCATCTTCAAGCGCACCATTCCATTCCCGAGCATCCTCGGTCGCGTCTGCCCAGCACCATGTGAGGACCACTGCCGTCGCGACGAGGTCGACGAGGCGATCGCAATTCGCGATAGCCATCGCTACGCCGGCGACCAGGTGTTGAAGGCGATGTGGGACGAGAATCTCGATCCACCTGTGCCATTCGAGCTCCAGCCAAAGACGGGCAAGCGCGTTGCGGTGATTGGGTCTGGTCCGTCTGGCGCATCTGCCGCCTACTACCTACTCGTCGCCGGACACGACGTCACCATCTTCGAGAAAGACCCAGAGCCGGGCGGCATGTTGCGCTACGGCATTCCGCAGTACCGTCTGCCGAAGATCGAGGTGCTCGATGGCGAGTACCAGTCGATCACGCGACTCGGCGGCCGGTTCGAGTGCGGCAAGATGCTCGGTCGTGATTTCACCGTTGCCGACCTGAAAGCACAGGGCTACGACGGAGTCGTTGTTGCGATCGGCTGCTATGACACGAACGACCTCGGCATTCCAGGCGAAGACGCTGACGGGGTCATCGACGGACGTGACTACCTGCACACCGCCGCGCTCGGCCTCACCTATCCAGATCACGAGGGGAGCCGCGTCGTCGTAGTTGGCGGCGGGTATACCTCGATGGACTGCGCCCGAACCAGCGTGCGCCAGGGAGCCAAGGAGGTCACCCTCGTCTACCGCCGCGACATGAAGGACATGCCAGCCGCCGACGAAGTCCACGAGATGATCGAGGAGGGCGCGCGCGCCATCTTCCAGGCCGGTCCAACCCGCGTCGTCACCGACGCGAACAACAAGGTGATCGGCCTCGAGTTCATCCGTATGCAGCTCGGCGCACCCGACGCATCGGGTCGCCGACGACCAGAGCCAGCACCAGGCACAGAATTCATCATCGAGTGCGATCGCATCCTGAAGGCGATCGGCCAGGGTCCCGACATGACCTGGGCGAGCGTCGGCGCCGACGGCGTTGCCACCACGAAGAACGGCCGACTCAAGGCAGACGCCGTCACCTTCCAGACCGGCCGTGATGGCGTCTTCGGCTGCGGCGACTTGCGCAACGGCGCAACAACCGTCGTCGCCTCGATCGCCGACGGCCGACGCTGCGCCTACGCCGTCGATGCGTACCTCCAGGGGCTCGACCTTTCGGAGATTCGCAACCGACAGACACTCGCCGAGCCACAGCCAGAGTTCCTCAGCATCGTGCCGTTCACCGCCGAGGTGAAAGAGCCACGGTTGCGCCTGAAGGCACTCCCGGCCGAAGAGCGCAAGAACGACTACATCCAGTACGAAATTCCGTACAGCAAGCCAGAGGTGATGGCCGAGAGCACGCGCTGCTTGCAGTGCACCTGCGAAGCGATCGGCTTCTGCGACCTGCGACGCCTCGGCATCGAATACGGCACAACGCTGAAGACCCTCGAGAAGGATCATCACGGCGGCGCCGGGTTCCGCTCAATCACCGAAAACCGCTGGACCGGTGCAAACCACGATTACCTGCGCGACGACTCGCACGCATTCATTCTGCGCGAGCCATCACGGTGCATTGACTGCGGCCGTTGCGCCAACGTTTGTGCCGAAGTTGTTGGGGCCGCCTGCTACGACTTCATGCGCACCGGATTCGATACGCTCGTAACCACCCCGCTCGACATGAGCTTGAACGAATCGCCATGTGTCTCGTGTGGTCGCTGCGCTGAGACCTGCCCGACCGGCGCGCTGATGCCGAAGCCACGAATCCTCACTAAGTACGAAGTCGACGAGTCGCGCTGCATCCTCTGCGGCATCTGCGTGGATGCGTGCCCGTATGACGCGCTGCGCAGCGGCTTCGACTTTGAGCTCGCACACACCGATCGCAGTGAGCCAATGATCGACCTTATCGCGCTGTCGAAGCTCGAGCGCACGTCAGAGGCAACATTCGTTCGCGGAGAAGCCAACTGGGAGAACACGGTTGCTGGGCGGCGCTACGACCCAGCTCGACAGCTCCCTGTGCTGCCGCAGAGCCTGCGCAAGTAACTGATGCCGCTCCCAGACGTCATCCCGTTCATTGGACTCGGTTGGTCAGACGTCCTCTTCTTGCTCCTTGGCGGGGTGGTGCTCGCCGCCGCCTTCGGCGTGGTATTTGGCCGCGACATCATCAAGAGCGGTCTCTTCTTGATCCTCACCCTTGGCGCACTCGCCGGTATCTACGTGATGTTGGGTGCCGCAATCGTTGCCGGCGCGCAAGTGCTCGTCTACATCGGCGCAATCAGTGTGTTGATTCTGTTCGCCATCATGCTCACGCAGTCGAAGGTCGCACCGGTAAAGTTGGCCTTCCAAACACAGGTTGCTCCAGCGGCCCTTGCCGCAGTATTGCTTGCGGTGGTCTTCGGGCTTGCCTTCGGGAGCACGGAGTGGGGCTCAACCGTCTTCTCCGACACGCCAGCTGCAACCGGAACTGCGCCGGTTGCCGCCGCACTGTTCGGGCCGTACCTGCTCGCATTTGAAATCGCAAGCGTGCTCATCCTTGCCGCGGTGATTGGCGGCATCTATCTCGCCATGGAGCCAAAGGCCAACGACGTTGGCGAGGATCTCCCATGAGTCAAATCGCCGGACACCTTGAGCCATACCTTGTGTTGTCGGGAATGCTGTTCGCCATCGGCTCATTCGGCTTCCTGGCGCGTCGCAACGCGATCAGCATGTTGATGAGCATCGAGCTGATGTTGAACGCCGTGAACCTTGCCGCGCTCGCGCTGGGCGCTTTCATTCCGTCACTTGCGGGACAGGGTGCAGCCTTTGCGCTTCTGATCATCGCCGTGGCGGCGGCAGAGGCCACCGTGGGCTTGGCGATCGTGATCGCCATCTTCCGCAACCGGAAGACCCCGCTGGTCGACGAGTACGACACGATGAGGCAGTAGGCGATGTTCACTGCTGAGACCGTGGTCGAGGTGGGCGCACTTCCGAGCTACACCCCGCTCTTGCTGCTCCTCCCACTGATGGGCTTCGCCTTTACTGCGGCAGTCGGCCGCCGCCTCGGCAAGCTGGCCCACCTGGTCCCACTTGGGGCAATCATCGCCACCTGGGCGCTGGCCATGAGCCTCGCGATCCCCGCCCTTACGGGGGGCCTCGGTGAGGCTGGCGCGTCGATGCCCCTCTTCACCTGGATCGCCTCGGGCGACCTGAACTTCGGGCTCGGGCTGCACGTTGACGCCCTCACGGGAGCCCTACTGCTGGTGGTGACCACGGTCGGCGCCCTGGTGCACCTCTATAGCGTCGGCTACATGAGCCATGACGACAGCTACTGGCGCTTCTTTGCCTACCTGAACCTGTTCATGTTCTCGATGCTCCTGCTGGTGCTCGCCGACAACCTCCTCGTGGTCTTCGCCGCCTGGGAGCTGGTCGGCCTCTCCTCCTACCTGCTGATTGGGTTCTGGTACACCAAGACGGCACCGGGCTTGGCCGCCAAGAAGGCCTTTATTACCAACCGCGTCGGTGACGTCGGCTTCGCCCTCGGCCTGATGGGCCTCGTGGTGGTCTTCGGTTCGCTCGATATCCATACGGTGCTGGCTGGCATCGAGGCCGGCGCCCTCGTTGGTCCCGCCGCCACCGTCATCGCCCTTCTCATCTTCTGTGGCGCCGTCGGCAAGTCGGCGCAGTTCCCACTCCATGTCTGGCTTCCAGACGCCATGGAAGGCCCAACCCCGGTGAGCGCACTGATCCACGCCGCCACCATGGTGAACGCGGGTGTCTATCTTGTCGCGCGCATGAGCCCACTCTTCGCCGCGAGCCACGATGCAATGCTCATCGTTGCGGCGATCGGCATCTTCACGGCGATCTTCGCTGCATCGATTGCCTTCACGCAGACCGACATCAAGCGTGTTCTCGCCTTCTCAACTCTCTCACAGCTCGGCTACATGTTTGCGGCCCTCGGTGTCGGCGCATGGATCCCCGCAATCTTCCACCTCATCACACACGGCTTCTTCAAGGGCCTCCTCTTCCTCGGCTCAGGCTCGGTCATTCACGCAGTGAACGGAGAGCAAGAGATGACGAAGATGGGCGGACTCTGGCGCAAGATTCCAATCACGTACGCAACGATGCTGATCGGCACCGTGGCAATCGCTGGACTGCCACCGCTCGCCGGATTCTTCTCCAAAGATGAGATCCTCGGCGAGGCTTTCAAGTTTGGGTACGCATGGGTCTGGTTCGTTGGCATGATCGTCGCCGCAATGACCGCCTTCTACATGTTCCGACTGATGGGACTCACCTTCTGGGGGAAGAGCCGCGTGCACGATGAATCGCACGTGCACGAATCACCGTGGACGATGACGCTGCCGCTCATCATTCTTGCAGTGCCATCAATTGCCATCGGCGCTGCGCTCGGCTTCCCATTTGCCGACGGTGTTCTGGTGCATGCACTTGAGCCGATCTTCCACCCAGCGAGCGAGATGCTCGGCCACGAACACGAGGCGTGGACACTCTTCGGCATCGATGGCCTACTCATGCTCGCAAGCGTCACCGTTGCCTCCATCGGCACCGTTGTTGGCGTGCGACTCTTCCGCAGCGACAACGGCGAGTTCCTCGGCCGCGTGACGAAGCGGCTGCAGCCGCTCTACGACGGGAGTCGCAACCGCTGGTACTTCGACGACCTCAACGACCTCGTCTTCGTACGCTTCGGGCGGAAGTTTGCAAACGCACTCTGGTGGTTTGACCGTCGCGTAGTCGACGGCACGGTGAACGGTGTCGCCTCACTCACTTCAAGCGGCGGTCGTGGCCTGCGACAGATTCAAACCGGTCGCGTGCAGAACTATGCGCTTGGCATTGCCTTCGGCCTCGTTGCCATCGCAGCGGCGTACCTGGTGATCGCAGGATGAGTGATATGCCGATCCTCTCGCTGATCATCTTCCTACCACTCCTCGGCGCGCTCGGCGTCGCGTTTCTTCCATCGTCGCGACCAGGCCTGATTCGCGCTGCCGCACTTGGTGTTTCACTGGTCACCTTTGCGCTGAGCCTCGGCATGCTGCTGGGCATCCGCGGCCAGAGCGGCGAGTTCGCCTTCAGCGAGCAGCTCTCGTGGATTCCGTCGTTCGGCATCACCTACCACCTCGGCGTCGACGGGCTCTCCGGAGCGCTCGTTGTCTTGACGACGCTGCTCAGCTGGATCTGCATCCTCGCGAGCTTCGGGCCGATCCAGACGCGCGTGAAGGAGTATTTCGTCAGCTTCCTCATTCTCGAGACGGGAATGCTCGGCGTCTTCCTGGCACTCGACCTCTTCCT
>CAINNT010000081.1 GCA_903851225.1 uncultured Chloroflexota bacterium | reverse complement strand
TTGCCAAACACCGTCGTCACGCCGACGAGGTCCACCTTGGGGTGAAGGGCTGCCAACATGATGGCTACAGCGTCGTCGGTGCCCGTATCGCAGTCCAAGATCACTTGATGTTTCTGTGTCATTGCAGGGATTCTATCCCGCTTGGGCAACGGTGCTGCGCTCGTTGCGCACCTGGTACGTGATCGGTACGCGATTCTGATTCAGTATCCGCCAAGCCGACCCGCGGGCATCGCCTACGGCGGTCACAAAGGGAGGTCTCGGCGGATCATGAGTAGCCCTCGTGTTCAATCAGCTCGACCACGCATTGACGCTGCACTTGATGCTCTCACCGAAGGAGGCCTCGCACTCATCTGCGGTAGTGCGGGGTACGGGAAGAGCAGCGCCGTTGCAGCATGGGGCATTCGCACAGATCGGCCGATGCGATGGCTGCGTGCCAGTCGAGACCTCGGCAATGCCCTACATCTCGCCGCAGATGAGGATGATGGCGTTCGCTTGCCCCGCCTCGCACGCGCGGTTCGCCAGCAGCAATTGGGGTCGGTGTGTGCGGCGGCGCTTCTGGCCGATCTCGCCGCACCACATAGTGAACTGATCCTGGTCATCGACGACGCTGATTCTCTTGCCGAATCTCCTGATGGGCTTGGCTTTCTCCGCACTCTTGCAGAGCGAGCACCAGATCGTTCGCGCGTTGCGTTCATCGGTCGACGCGTAGCACAACTCCGCCTGATCGCCGCGCGCGCGAAACGTCAGGTGATGCATGTTGGTGCAACCGCGCTTCGCGTTTCACCACGTCAGACGCGCCAGATTGCCGAGGCCAGAGGTTGGAGCGGGGCGCCGACGGCGCTCGAAGAGGCACGGCGAGCCGCTGCGGGCAATGGTGGCATCCTCGCAACCTGGCTCGAGCAGATGCGAGACGGCGGCGATCGCACGGACCTCGAAGAGTTTATCCGGCGCGATGTCGTCGGCGGTAGTGGACCACTGCTGGCACGGCTCGCTCAGCCATCCAGCGAGGAACCAAACCCCGAGTTGCTGCGCACCCTCTGGGAGGAGGGACTCCTGATCGCTCCGGCTGACCAAGATGAGCTCGGAGAGGCGGGCTGGACCATTCCCCGCTTTATTGCGGAGACGCTCGAACTGCCGCACACGCTTGGCGCAGTGCCAAGCAGCGTGGAGATCGCTCCTGCCAGCGCGATCGCCCTCCGCGTGGTGAGCCCCGTTGCTGTGGTGCACGATCTGGGCCCCCTCAGCATCGAGGTCTCTGGGCGAACCATTGACGGCACATCAATTCGTCCGCGCTCGGTAGCCCTGCTGCACTATCTCGCTACCCGGCCGCGACACGCCGCAACACGAGACGAGGCGATTGACGCGCTCTGGCCCGATGCGGAGGCGCAGGCTGGACTGAACTCCCTCAACCAAGCGATCTATCACCTACGACGCGCGCTCGACCCAGACTACGACCTCGAACTTCAAGATGGAACGCCAACGCCATACATTCGTCACGAGGCCGAGATGGTGACGGTGAACCTAGATCTTGTTAGCTTCGACTCCGCACGGCTACGAAGCACGCTCGATGGGGTTCGACGCCGCGCGCGCGTTGATCAACTTGATGATCTCCTTGACTCATACCTCGGGCCATTTGCCGTCGAGGTTCCGTTTGAGCCATGGGCTGAGCAGCACCGTAGTGCGCTCGACGTCGGAATCTTTGCTGTCATCGAACGTGAAATGGCCGCGGCATATTCCGTTGGCGACATCGATCGCGCGATTGATCTCGCACTTCGCGCCGTGCGAATTGACCCGACAGATGGCGCAATGCTGGAGCACCTAGCGCTCTTGCTTGAGGAGAGTGGCTCGATTGCTGGTGCACGTCGCGCTGCGGCGCGCGCTATCTCAGCGTTGCGAGAGATGGATATTGCGCCAAGCCCGGCGCTACAGCGACTTACCGTTTCGTCGCAGCAGCCCGCTCGGCCTGCGCTGCCGCAATGAGGGCTGCGCCAGCTGAGAGGAGAACGGTTAACCCATAGAGCAGGCACCAGCCGCACCATGCGCCGATGGCAAAGGCTTGAATGGCAATGAGCACCAGTTCGATTGCCGCGCCAACTACAGAGGCGAGCACCCAAATGTTGAGCGAGATCACCGACTGTGTGCGCAGATAGTGCACAGATGAGACAAGCAAAACGAGGGATCCGATGACACCCACCAGCGCGACGGGGATTGGGCCGATGCTTGAATAGGCCGATGCTTCCACCTTGGCGCAACCACCAAATGGGCCGAGCGCTGGACCGCAGATCGCGGGAATGCCTGCGTAGCGAATTGCCAAGAGATACGTGGCAATGACCGTTCCGATTGCGGAGATGACGGCGCCGAACTTTGCGGCACGCATGGGGTTACGGCTTGAGGGCGTCGTCGATGCGCTTGTAGAGGTCAGCCTCAGCTGGGATGCCTGCCTGCATCCAATCGCCAATCTTCAGGGTTGGCGTCCCGGTGACACCCGCAGCGCGAGCAGCGTCGCTCTCTGCTTCAACTTCGGTGCGAATTGCAGGGTCGGCAATGCAGCTGTCCCACGCAGTGAGATCAAGACCAGCTGCGCCGGCGAGGATGCGTAGGCGTGGCGCACTGAACGCGCCTTCGTTCTCTCCATCCTGGTTTGCATACAGCAGGGAGTGATACGCCCAGAACTTGTCTTGCTTGTCGGCGCAGACCGCGCCAACCGCTGAAGTGAATGACTCTTCGCCGAGGAATGCGAAGAAGCGATGCTCGATGCGGAGCTTTCCCTCCTTGATGTACTTCTCGTAGAGGAAGGGCTCGCTGCCGTTTGCCCAGACGCCGCAGATTGGGCACTGGAAGTCGGTCCACACTTCGAGCGTGACTGGGGCATCAGTTGCCCCGAGGCCGCGGCCGTCAACAAACGCTGCGTCAGGGCTAAACACCGGCACGTTCGGGGTGAACGAGTCACTCGCGGTCGGCTTGCCGCTGAACGAACCGGAGAGCAGGAGCACAACCAGCCCCACTGATAGAACAGCTGCGCCGACTCCGAGTGCGTTCTTGATGATGCTCATGAGCGAATCATATCCGTATGTCTTGATTGGCCAACGTTGGCCGTGCTCGCTACCCGCCTTGCGTGCCCGCAAGGGGGATTGATACTGGGTCTCATTGTGTGCTAGACTCCCCCTATGAGCGATGAGCTGCTGCGAGCGTTAGACCAGGCGGGGGTCCGCCTTACCGGTCCGCGCCGTGAGATTGCGGCACTCATTGCCAAGCGCAACGGCCACTTCACGGCGGCCGACCTCATCGCCGATGCGAGTAAGCGTCGCCTTGGCGTTGGCCGCGCCACCATCTTTCGCCTCCTCGACCTGCTCGCCGAGCAGGGACTCGTTGAGCGCGTCGATCTGCCAGATGGCCGGCACGCCTACGTGCCGTGCGAGCCATCCCATCACCACCACCTGGTCTGCGTGGCGTGTGGGGCAATCGCAGAGGTGGAGGATTGCGGAATTGATGCCGTGACCGCAGAGGCCTCGCGTCGCAGCGGCTTCACCATTGATTCGCACCGGCTCGAACTATTCGGCCGCTGCCCCAACTGCCGCTCTGCCAACTAGGTAGGGCTGTTTTTAAACGAGCTGGAACATCCAGCCAATCGTTAAGGAGAGAACTCTAATGAGACTAAGTATCGGATCAATCGCACAGCGTCGCTCAGCGGCGCTTGTAGCAGCGATCGCGCTGACTGTCAGCGCCTGCGGTGGCAGTTCCGCCTCAGCATCGCCATCAAGCAGACCCGGCTATGTCGTGCTCGCCACGACGAGCGTCTTCGCAGACATCGCCAAGCTTGCGCTCGGCGACACCGTGACGATCGACACCATTGTTCCCGCAGGGCTTGACGTTCACACGTTTGAGCCATCCCCTGTTGACGCCGAGAAGTTGGCCGACGCCGACCTGATTGTGATGAACGGGCTTGGGCTTGATGAGTGGGTGCTCACGCTGCTTGATGGCGCGGGCAAGACCGAAGCCGACGTTCTCGAACTTGGTGAAGGCCTAACCGGTTTTGAGTACATCGAGAGCACTGAGGAAGAGCACGAGTCGGGTGCTGAAGAGGGCGAAACGGACGAGCATGGCCATGGTGGAACAGACCCACACATCTGGCTCGACCCGGCTGGCGCGCAGCTGTACATGGAGCGCATCGCCAAGCGCGTATCAGACGACCGTACCGATTTGGCAGATCGCATTGCGCTAGCGTTCAGTGAGGGCCTCGATCAGCTAACCACACTTAAGAACGAAGTTGCAGCGAAGTATGCCGCGATCCCTGCAGAAAAGCGCAAGATCGTGACGTTCCACGACGCATTCGGCTACTACGCCCGTGCGTACGAAATCACCATTGTGGGTGTTGCGGTTGAGGCGCCAGGGCAAGACCCATCGGTCCAAGAGATCGCGGCGCTTATTGAGGCGATCCGCGCCGCTGGGGTGACCTCCATCTTCAGCGAGGTGCAGTTCCCTTCAAAGGTCTTGGATCAGATCGCTGCCGAGACTGGAGCGGTCGTGCTTGAAGACCTCTACTCGGACGCGCTCGGTGCAGCGCCTGCCGACACCTATGTTGGGGCAATGCAGAAGAATGCGGATGCCATTCTTGCCTCGTTCAAGTAGTGCGATGATGGTGCAATGAGTTCAACCTCAGTGTCACCATCAGTTAACGAAGACAGCCTGGCTGCCGAGCGTGCTGGTGGCCAGGCTGTCACCATTTCCGGCGTTACCGCAGGCTATGGGGATCGAGCGGCAATCTCGAACGTCAACCTCACCCTAAAGACTGGATCACTCACGGCAGTCTTTGGACCGAATGGTGGTGGAAAGTCCACGCTGATCAAATGCATCGCCGGACTCATGCAGCCATGGAGTGGCAGCATCAAGGTGTTTGGTGCGCCCGTGGGTGAGTATGCGAAGCGCGTCGCCTACGTGCCGCAGGCCGAGCAGGTGGACTGGACCTTCCCAATCTCAGTCGATGAGGTGGTCATGATGGGACGCACTCCATCCCTTGGCCCACTTCGTCGCCCAAGCAGTGTTGATCGAGACGCGGTGGCAGATGCGTTGCAGCGAGTCGACATGCTCAACCTAGCGCGTCGCCAAATTGGTGAGCTCTCCGGCGGGCAGCGACGACGCGTCTTCTTGGCACGAGCCCTTGCGGCTGATCCACTCCTCTATCTCCTCGACGAGCCTGTTACTGGCGTTGACCCAACAACGCAAGAGAAGATCATGAATCTCCTTGAGGCTGAGGCAGCACGCGGTCGAACGGTTGTAGCCACCACGCACGATCTCGCCTGTGCGGCGCAGCGCTTCCATGACGTTGTGGCACTTGCTGGGCGAGTGGTTGTTCATGGCAAGGCGGAACTTGTGCTCGACCGCACAGTTCTCGAAGAGACGTATGGCGGCCACCTTGTTCCGCTCCCAGGTGGTGGTGTGGTGCTCCTCGATGATCCACACCACGCGCACGGCAGCCACGAGGGTCACGAATGAACCCGATTGATTTCTTGCTCGCGCCACTTGAATACGAATTCTTCGTGCGCGCACTTGTGGCGAGTGCACTTGTAGGTGTTGCCTGCGCCGTCGTCGGCGCCTTTGTGGTGTTAAAGGGGGATGAGCTTCGTTGGTGATGCGGTGAGCCACTCCGCCTTCCCGGGCGTGGTGCTCGCCTATCTGCT
>CAINNT010000080.1 GCA_903851225.1 uncultured Chloroflexota bacterium | reverse complement strand
CCGATCCACCATAGAGCAACCGGACCGTGCGTGTGCGAGGAGTCTCCGCACCTCGTTAGGAACAGGACGGTTCGGGTGGAGTGGGGGCATGGAATCCGGGAACACGTTCCCAGCCAGCGGAATCGCGGTCTCCAACACCCAGAAAGCAGCCGTTTGCATTTCTTGGCTTATCCAATGGGAATAGGAAGTGCCCCCGGCATGACTCGAACATGCGACACGCGGTTTAGGAAACTCCAAGAACCGACCTGAGACCCGCTTGAGCACTGGGATTCCGTGACTGCGCGTAGTACGTGCGTAGTTGCGAAAGCCTCACCAACGGTCCTTCCACTGAGGTGATGTCCGGCGCACCTCCTAAACCGGTACTAGTGGAAGGAACGACCCCCATGCCAAAGAATCTTCGCGGAATCCGTGCGCGGCACACGCGCGCGTGCGCCACGCATGCTGATTCGACCAAGCGCTGCTCCTGCGAACCATCGTGGGAAGTCGCTGTATCGGTCGGCGGCAAGCTTCGCCGCCGGACTCTTCCGAACCGCGCTCTCGCTGTGGCACAGCGCGACGCGTGGCGCCTTGCCAACGCCCAGGGCCAAGTGCACGAGAGTCACCAGCTGATCGAAGTAGTCGCATTGGCATTCATCGAGGACCTCGAGGCAAATCGCGTGCTGAACCGTAAGAGCGAGCCATACAAGGCGTCAGTGACCCGTTCATACGTGCACCTTCTTCGCGGCACGGTGATTCCCGAGTTCGGACACCTGCGCATGGACGAGTTGACCGGCAGAGTGATTGAGCGACGAGCAGCTGCTTGGGCCAAGGAAGGCGTATCCGGTTCGACAATCCGCAATCGGCTCATGCCGCTTCGCGTGATGTACGCAGAGGCTGTTCGCAATCGAGAGATTGCGGCGTCCCCTTTTGACCACATTCGCTTGCCGAAGATCAACGGGCCTCGCAAGCGATATGTGTCGTGGGAGCAAGGCGAAGAAGTTCTCAAAGTTTTGCCCGATCACGTCGCTCGGGTGTTCGCAGTTGCGCTCTACACGGGCCTCAGAGCCGGAGAGATCGGGGCACTCAGGCCTGGCGATGTCGACCTAGACGCGCGCGAGATTGCGGTCACGCGATCGGTTGACTTCCCCACAGGCACGATTGACACCACGAAGAATGGTCGCGAGCGAACGGTTCCTATCGTCGACGAGCTGCTTCCGTATCTGGAACCCTCGATGATGGTCGCCTCTTCAACAGGGTTCCTCTTCCACGGCGAGATGGCCTCAAGGTCGTTTTCGTATAGCTCGTATCGCAAACAGGCGCGCGAGGCTCAGTTGGAGGCTGGACTAGAGCCAATCAGCCTGCATGTCTGTCGGCATTCATTCGCATCGCGTGCGGCGAAATGTCTGCCACCGGACCAACTTCGTGACCTGCTTGGTCACGCGAGCGTTGAGACCAGCATGGATTGGTACGTCAAGTCCGCTGATGGATGGCACGATGATGCTCGGGAGTTGCTTTCTACAACCAAGTACTAGTCGTCCTCACGGTAGCCCTGTGATCTCCCAGTCGAGTCGCGCTAGAGCCGCAGTGGTGTACTCGCCGCCGTGTGCTGCTCCCTGTTCCCACCAGCGCCGGACTTCATTCAGATCACCTACATCGACGCCAAGTGCAATGTCGAAGGTGCGCTGGCCGTCGATGATGATCCATAAGTTGTCGAGTAGTGCCTGAGCCGACTGGTTCCGTGCGCCTCGACGGCCGTAGGCGCCTCGAATGCCGGGGAGCATGTAAGCGGCGAATTCGACGTCGTGGCGATTGTCGAAGCTCCTGGTTCCCTCGAGGAGGGTGGCGATCCCGTGACGCATGACGTCCGCCTGAAGTGCATTCTCGCCAGCGTGCCTGGCCGCTGCGGCGACGATCGGGAGGCTTGCGATTACGAGTCGCGCGCGTGCTTCAATATCGCCGTTTCCGGCCCGGCCGCGTAACGCGCGTTCATCGGTGCTTGACAGTTTGTCGGTGGCAGAGGCCTCATCAATGAGTTCAAGCACTTTGGTATCGGGGCCGGCGAGTGCAATGACACCCAGACTGAAGAGCGCGTATTCGTTGCCGAGGTCGGCTGCCTGCTCGAGCAGGTGTCGGGCGGCTTCTGGGTCGCCTTCAAGGCGATACTGCCAGCCGAGCCCGGACATCGCGTAGGCGTCGCCGAGTGCGATGGCGCGCTGGTACCACTCTCGCGCGGCGTCGTTGTTGCCGCGTCGAGCCTCGCGTAAAGCGAGAGCCTTCATCGCTTCCGTCTCGCCGGCATTCGCGCGCTGCTCGTATTCCTCTTCGTCAAACACCCGGTGCCCGCCTCTTCCTCACTCGTGCAACATCAAAGGTTCCAGTCAACGGCATCGAACGTCTCCCACAGCTCGCGTGCACGATCCCGGTCGCCGTCGCGCCAGGCCAGCGCGCCGAGGCAGTAACGCGCTGCCATCGCATGAAGCACCTCGTCCTTACCGTCCATGAAAAGGAATTCCGTATCCAGGACTTGCGGCTCATCTTCGGTGGGGACTGGGAATGCGAGTTTGATGGTGTGCTCGTACCACGTCTTGGCGGTGTCGGTCTCGCCCGCGCAGTCGGCACGGACGCCCAGCCAGAAGCTCGCAGTCAGAGACTCCGCCGCTGCGCGCTCGAGGTACTGAGCGGCACGCGCCTCATCGCTATCCGCGCTGGCCAACAGCGAGAGCATCACCAGCGCGTCGGTGCGGCCAGCAGCGAGCGCATCTTCGAACGCTGCTTGGGCGCTCGCCGTGTCTCCGGCTCGTGCGGCTTTGATTCCCTCCCGATTCTCTCTGCGCCCCGGTGCCGCATCGAGTTCTTGATTGCCCCGCTCCTCCCAAAGCTCTGTCTCGCCGAGCAAGCCCGCGTATCTGACCCACACCTGGCTGCTCATGCTCGCCTCATAGCCGGGGAGATCTCCCTCAGGTCGCTCGGTGGCCATCGCCACCATCGATGGCACGTCGCCGACGGCCGCTGCTCGCATCCACCACACGCACGCATCTTCGCGGTACGAGATCGAGCTTCCAATACGCGCGAGCGCGGCGCGATCAAGGCGCGTGCCCACGACCTGTTCCAGCACGTCTTGTGACAGGCCAGCACCATCGCTCCCATTCAGATACGCGATCCAAACAGCAGCCGGATCGTCGACCGCGGAGTGCAGTGCACGTTCCTCAGCTGCCTGTCGATCGCGTTCCTTGCGTTGCTTCCGGTCGAAGATTCCCACCGACTGTTTCTCCCTCGCATTGCCAACGTCATGGGTATGACGATGCGTATGAGAACACGCGAGAAGCAGGCATTTCAACCGCCGAAAATGGGGTGTAAGCACTTCGCATCACCGAACGACGTGTTGGAAAATCCTGCGAAACTCGCGGTACGCGCGCAGGTGGGCGCTGGAGAACCATGGAGGTCGGGTGCACCAGCCGGTTTCGAAAACGCACGACTTGCACCGAGGCCGTTCGTTTCGTATCGTCAAGACATGGACGACACGGCGAACCTCTTCGGGTACGAAGCGCTCGAGATACTGCGCTCTGGCGAAACCCTGCACCACGCGAACCTAGTTGGCGCAAACCTCAGCGGCGCCGACCTCAGGAACGTTGATCTATCGGGGGCCGAACTTCATCTTGCGAATCTCAGTGGAGCGAATCTCACAGGCGCAAATCTGTCCGATGCGCAACTTGCCTCAGCGAATCTCCGAGACGCGAATCTGACCAACGCGGACCTGACATCGGCGTACCTCGGATTCGTCTCCTTCGCCGGGGCGACGCTGATTGACGCGAAGATCGAGTGGGCGTCGCTGTACTCGGCCGACTTTTCGAATGCGGATCTAACCGGCGCATCACTGCAGAACACGTCCGTTGAGGAGGTGCAATTCGCCGGCGCCAATCTCTCCCACGCGGACCTCACGGGTGTGACCGATAGCGACTTCAAAGGCGCGATTCTCACTGGCGCGAAGATGCCAGACGGTTCGACGCATGAGTGATCGTGACGAGCTTGAGCGCCGCGCCCACGACGGTGATGTGGATGCGCTCTTTGACCTCGGGGCCATGGCCGAAGAGGTCGGTGACTACGAAACGGCTCGCGTGTGGTGGGGACAGCTTGCTGAGCGCGGGGATTCGCGTGCCATGGTGGCGATCGCGCTTCTCAGCTACGAGTCTGGGAATCTCGACGACGCTGAAGAATGGGCGCGGCGAGCATCGGTGCAGGCCAACGTTTTCGCGATGCTGCTACTCGGCGATATAGGTACTGATCGTGGCGATGCGAACGCGGCGCGAGACTGGTACGAGAAGGCTGCGAACCAAGGTGATGCCAGCGCCATGACGCAAATCGGTTTGCTAGATCAGGAAGCTGGGGACTTGGTCGGTGCAGAAGCGTGGTTCGTGAAGGCGGCTGAGCTTGGTGATGAGGGCGCGATGAACATGCTCGGTTATCAGGCGATCGGTGCCCGTAAGGATGACGTCGCCCGAGTGTGGTGGGAGCAAGCAGCGGGGCTTCAAAATCACGAGGCGATGTTCAACCTTGGTGTCTTGGCAGACGAGTGCGGTGACGCCGTACAAGCGCGCGCCTGGTTCGAGAAGGCTGCCGCTCTAGGTGATGAGGACGCGGTAAACCGATTGCGGGAGCTCGATTCGTGAGTGATGAGCAGGCACAAGACGAAAGTCGCGCACTCGAAGCGCTAGCCGAGCAAGGTGATGCAACGGCAATGTTCAGCCTCGGCGAGCTTGCCTGGGAGGCGGGAAACTTGGATCTCGCCGGTTCTTGGTGGGAGAAGGCTGCTGATCTAGGCGATGCGGGTGCGATGGCGGCTCTAGGCATCTATTGGATGGACATGTGGGGCAATTTTGAAGCTGCTCGGTCGTGGTGGGAACAGGCTGCCGACCATGGCAGCACCAAGGCGATGGTGCTAATTGGTGACTACGGAAACGGCAATGGCCTCGCAGATCAACCCGACGACGTGGCGCTGCGGACGTTCTGGTGGCGGAAAGCCGCTGATCTCGGCGATGCTGATGCGATGGTGCGCCTCGGTATGGATGCTCGCTTCGGGCATGGAACGGCTACGCCTGGGGGCGACGCGGAGTTGGCCGCGGCGTGGTGGGAGCAAGCAGCGGAGCTTCAAAACCACGAGGCGATGTTCAACCTTGGTG
>CAINNT010000079.1 GCA_903851225.1 uncultured Chloroflexota bacterium | reverse complement strand
TCCTCGGCCGTTGGGCCGCTCCCCGACTGCTCCATCGAACGCAGCGCTTTGTTCAGTGCGGCACCAAAAGTTCGATCGATCGACATCACCTCGCCGGTTGCTTTCATCTGACTTCCGAGCAGGCGTTCGGCGCCGGGGAACTTGTCAAACGGGAAGCGCGGCAGCTTCACCACGATGTAGTCCAGGGCGGGCTCGAAGGCCGCGACGGTGGTGCGCGTCACGGCGTTCGGGATCTCGCGCAGCGTGCGGCCGATGGCGATCTGCGCGGCAACTCGTGCGATCGGGTACCCGGTCGCCTTGCTGGCGAGAGCCGAGCTGCGACTGACCCGCGGGTTTACCTCAATCACCACGTACTCGGTGTAGTCGGGCGAGAGGGCCAGTTGCACGTTGCAGCCACCCTCAACGCCGAGGGCGCGAATGATGTCGAGCGAGGCGGTGCGGAGGCGCTGATGCACGGGGTCTGGCAGCGTCTGCACGGGGGCGACCACGATGCTGTCGCCGGTATGCACCCCCAGAGGATCGACATTCTCCATGGAGCAGACGGCGATGCAGGTGTCCTCGGCGTCGCGCATCACCTCGTATTCGATCTCCTGCCAGCCAACGAGACAGCGCTCGATCATCACCTGGCGAATGGGGCTGGCACGCAGGCCGCTCTGCACGCGCTCCCAGTACTCCTCCTCGGTGGCAACGATGCCGCCGCCCGTGCCACCGAGCGTGAACGCAGGGCGGATGATGGCGGGGAGCCCGATCTGCGCGAGCGCCTCCTTCGCCGCGTTCATGCGCTCGTCGTCGTTCGCTCCTTGCACCATGGCACTCGGTGCCGTGGGCTGCCCGATGCGATCGCACATCTCACGGAAGAGCTCGCGATCCTCTGCCATCTTGATTGCCGCGAGCGGCGTGCCAAGGAGCCGGATCGGATGGCGCGCGAAGACGCCGGCGTCATCGAGCGCGACCGCCATGTTGAGTGCCGTCTGTCCACCGAGCCCGGCGAGCAGCCCCTCAGGCCTCTCGCGCTCGATGATGCGCTCAACCACCTCGACGGTGAGTGGTTCCAGGTAGACGACATCGGCGACTGACGGATCGGTCATGATCGTCGCCGGATTGGAGTTCACCAGAATCGTGCGGATCCCTTCGGCGCGCAGCGCGCGACACGCTTGCGTCCCCGCGTAGTCGAATTCGGCCGCCTGGCCGATCACCACCGGTCCCGAGCCGATGATCAGAACGCTCGCTGGCTTCGTCGTCATCGGTCACCCCGCGCAATCGCGGCCATGAAACGATCGAACACTGGCGTGGCGTCGAGCGGACCGGGCGAACCTTCGGGGTGATACTGCACCGTCTCAATCGGCAGCTCGCGGTGCCGCAGCCCCTCGACGGAGCCGTCATTCAAGTTGATCTGGCTCACTTCAAATCCTGAGTCGATCGGGAGTGATCCGCCGACCACCTCAACCTCATGATTCTGCGCCGTTACGTAGACGCGGCCGCTCGGCAAGTCGCGCACCGGATGATTCGCGCCGTGATGACCGAACGCGAGGCGCTTCGTCTCGGCACCGGCGGCGCGCGCCACGATCTGATGTCCGAGGCAGATTCCCAGCAGCGGCCGCCCCGTGGCGATGATCTCGCGCGCGAGCGCCACGGGCCCCGTGAGTCGCGCCGGGTCTCCAGGGCCCGGCGAGAGCACCACGCCGACCGGCCCACCCTCTAAGAGTTCGCGACTCGAAGTGTTGTGTGGGTGCACACGCACGCGCAGGCCGCGTGATCGCAACGCGCGAACGATGTTGGCCTTCAACCCGAAATCGACGACCACGACCAGTGGCTCGCTGGCATCGCCGTAGGTCTCCACACGGGTTGGTGAGACCTGCGCGACAAAGTCCTCGCTCTCCC
This sequence comes from uncultured Chloroflexota bacterium, assembly GCA_903851225.1. Classification (GTDB taxonomy): domain Bacteria; phylum Chloroflexota; class Limnocylindria; order Limnocylindrales; family Limnocylindraceae; genus Limnocylindrus. Next base: position 322 of record CAINNT010000079.1, on the reverse strand, counting down.
ACGGTGTGATCAGCTTGGTCGCTGCTACGGCAGCTTCAAAGTCGCTCTCCCACGGCGCAGAGATGCGTGCGCGCTGCGCGCCAGTTTCGCGCAAGCGTCGCGCCAGGCTGCGCGTCTCTACGCCGGCGATCGCCGGCACGTTGTGAGCGCGCAGCAGCGCGGCGAGTTGTGCGGCGTCGTCGCTGATCGCCGCGGTGGCATGCGCAACAACAAGTCCGCGCAACCATGGTCGAGTGCTCTGATCGTCGGCGATCAGTCGGCCATAGTTGCCGATGAGCGGGTAGGTCATCAGCACCACCTGTCCGGCGTAGCTCGGATCGGT
>CAINNT010000078.1 GCA_903851225.1 uncultured Chloroflexota bacterium | reverse complement strand
CGGCATCGGGGCACCATCATCCGGGCTTCCCGCTGCGCTCGAGCGCATCGCGACGATCGCTGTTTCCGTCGACGGCATCGTGCTCGGTGCAGCGCAGGATTTGCGCCCAGAGCCGGTTGCAGGCAGCATTCCTCAGCGGCCAGCTGCGGCTGTTGCCGGGCGTGACGCCGTCACGATCGTCACCACGCAGCAGGGAACCACGCTCTACATCGACCAGAGAACGTCGACGAGCCCGATCACCGCGGCGATCCGGGAGGCCAGCGTCGCGCTGACATCGCCCGCCACCTTCAGCGGCGGCGCGGTCACTGTCCTGCTGCTTGCGCTCTTCGGCATCCTTCTCGAACTGCCGTTCAACCTGATCCAAGAGCGCGCGAAGCGAGCCTACACCGCAATCGTTTCGCGCTTCGTTGGCGATCAGGAACCTGCGGGTCCGGCGCGTATCTTCGGAATGCGGCTTGACGTGCTCCTGTTCGTCGCGCTCGGACAGGTCGTCGTGCAGCTCAATGCGCCGCTCGAGTCGATCCCCGCCGCGCCGCAACTGTTGCAGGCCGCGCTCTTCGGCGGGCTCGCCATCCTCGGCATCTCCTGGTGGTATGCGCTGCCGCAGGTGGCGATGCAGCGAAGGCAGCATCGCGACATCGGCGACTTCCGCGCCGAGTGGCCGAGCCTGCTGCTCGCACTCGTTGCTCTCGTGGCCGCGCACATCGTTGGAGTGGTGCCCGGCTTCCTCATCGGCCTCTTCACAGTTCGCAAGTTTCGCGCCGCCCTTCCTGATGCTCTGACTGCTCGTGGCGCGTGGCTCGCCACGATGATGCTCGTCAGCCTCTCCCTCCTCTCGTGGCTCCTGATGGACGCGATCGATGCACGCATCACCGATGCAACTCTGCCCTTGCGCGTCGTTGTCGACGGGGTGCTGGGCGTCGTCGTGGTGGCCGGGAGCCACGGTGCCCTGTTGACCCTGCTCGACCCAGGCGATGGCGGGGCGCGGGCCCTGCGACATACCTCACTCCTGGCGTGGCTCAGTGCTGTCGCCGCCTCTGGGCTCCTCTCCTTCGCCCTTGTCGTGACCGCCCAGATCGACCTTGCCCTCTTCGCCCCGCCGGAGCGCCTTGAGGAGTACCTCGCCCTCCTCGCCTTCGCCATCGCATCCCTCGGAGCCATGCTCGCCCTGCAGCGGGTTGCCGAGCGCCGACGAGCGCAGACTTAAGTCGTCCCGAGCACTGAATCCACCGCCGCGATCGAGGCCGACAGCGAGCTCGTCTACCCGCTTCACCTGCGAAGCCGAGCCCGATTTGCGTTTGCTCACGACCTCCTCTTTCATTTGGCACAGTCTGGACACAGGCTTCGAGAGGGCATGCGCTTGCGTCAACGTAGTTGGCGAACGTAGGCAGCTCGGCACCCAAGGAGAATCAAGTACAAAAGCACACCTCGATCGTCCCGTCCATATTGCTCTCCGTGGCGCTCATCGTGATAGGTGTCGCCATTCCCTCCGTGCGCGGCGCCGGGGGTCTCACCGTTGACATCATCACCTGGGATGTCATCGGACTTGATTCAAACGATGTAGCCGATGGACCAGACACCTTCCCGCTGGGGGCGCGCGTCTGCAACACCACAAGTACGGCAATTACGGGTGTCTCCACCACGCTGACGTGGAGTACCACCAACGCCAACGTCAACCTGGTGGATGCTGCGGAGCACAATCTAGGCACAGTTAATGCAGGAACCTGCGTCGACACCTACTACACAATTCGGATCAGCCGAGATGCTGCAGCACGTAACTCCACCCGCGACTATTCAATCGCCGCCGCTGGTTCAGGGGGAGCGTCGGGGAGCATTGCGAATCGCCGCGTCAAGGTTGAGCGACTAGTCTCCCAGAACCGCAACACCACGCAAATGATTTCTGGTGCGGGTGGCTGCAATGCCACTTTCACGGTCTGCGATCCAGCGCCAACCGACCTCATCGTCGGCGAGGAGTACATCTACAAGCTGTACGGCAGCACCTCAACAACGTACGAGCAGCTTGAAAGCTTCATTACCTTCCCAGGAAGCATCTTCAAAATTACCAGCGTAAGTGCCTCCTACGGAACCCCGAGTACGGTGATTGGCAGTTCGCCATACGCAGATGCCTGCAATTGGATTGATGATAAAACAAACGTCGATTTCAACAAATGCGGTGCAGGAAACCCAGACTTTGCCTCATCTGCGTACAAGGTCGGCAACCAGGTTGTCACCACGTACCGCGTATTGGTCATCGGCACCGGATCAGGAAGCCTCTCCGCCCTCTTCTACGACTTCTCTGGATCATCGTTCCACTACAACTCCGATTTCGGCGGTGCAGGATTCCAGGTCAGCGTTATCTCGAAGTGGCCGCTTGATGTGACGACTAGCGGTAACGGCACAGTCAACTCAAGTCTGGTCGGTATCGACTGCGGCACAAGCACCGCTGATTGTGCGCACTCATTTTCAGATGGAACGTCTGTTGTCTTGACGGCGACGCCAGGGACTGGTCAGACGTTCTCTGGATGGAGCGGCGCCTGCAGCGGCAGCGGCTCAACGTGCACCGTCTCGATGACCGCGGCGCGTTCGGTGACGGCAACGTTCACCGGCCTCTCGTCTTACCCGCTGATTGTTTCAATCGTGGGCACGGGGTCTGTCGGCGGGAGCAGCGGAATCTCGGGCTGTGCCACGACGGGTAGTGCGAACTGTGAAGCGGCATATGCGGCGGGCACCATCGTGACGCTGACCGCGACCGCCGGTGCTGGGCAAACCTTCTACGGCTGGAGCGGCGACTGTAGTGGCTTGAGCACAACGTGCACCATCTCCATGTCGCAGGCGCGCGACGTGACAGCAACATTCGGTACGACGGTTTCGTTGACCTACCCACTACAAGTGGAGACGTTTGGGCCTGGACGAGTTAACTCTGAGAAAGGTGAAATCTCGTGCGGCGCACTCTGCGTCGCTGAATACAACTCAGGCACCTCGGTCGTACTGACGGCGACGCCTGACTCAGGCGAAACGTTCACGGGGTGGGGCGGCGGCGTCTGCAGCGGGACTGCGAGCACCTGTACCGTGACCATGTCACAGGCGCGATACGTCACGGCTACATTCAGCTCGCGGACCCTCACCACGAACTTTGCCGGCGCCGGCAGCGGTTCACTCAGTTCGTCGCCGGACGGCATTGCCTGCTCCTCGCCGAGCAGCTGCAGCGCCACCTACCAGAACAACCAGGTGGTGACCCTTACAGCTGTCGCCGCGTCGGGCTCGCAGTTCTCCGGTTGGTCGGGAGGCGGTTCGGAGGCGTGCGACGACAGCGCCTCGACCTGTGACGTCACGATGAGTGCCGATCGAACGATTACGGCCACTTTTGTTCTCACGTACGAGTTGAGCATCACAAAGGTTGGCGGATTGACAAGTACAGTCTCGGCGGATAGCGGACCACTCTCCTGTGGCAGCGGGTGCTCGACGGGCTCTCAGACCTATACCTCAGGGTCAACCGTCGTTCTGACCGCAACGCCAGGCGCAGGATATCGGTTCTCGGGCTGGTCGGGCGGTGTCTGTAGCGGCACTGGCACCTGCACGGTCACCATGAATGCTGCAAAGTCAGTTACCGCAACATTCGTCTATACGTATGACCTCACCGTGGTCCTCGAGCGACCGCTCTTGAGCTCCAGCAGTGTGAGCCGCTCTGTTCCAGTCGGCACCGTCACGAGCGACTGTTCACTGTTCGGCAGCGACTGCGTAACCTATGACGTCAACACTCTCGTTACGCTTACCGCCACGGCACAGAGTGGCGAAACCTTTGACGGTTGGTATAACCCGTCGCCAGACAACACAGTCTTCACCGGTTGCTCGGGAACGGGCTCCTGTGTCGTCACGATGAGTGCATCTAAAACAATTCGCGCGATTTTCTCAACAACCTCAACCCCAACGCCAACGCCGACCCCTTCTGACGACCCAACCCCTACCCCTACGCCTACCCCTACGCCCACACCCACTCCAACGCCAGAGTTGGTAGATCTCTCCATTGTGAAGAAGAAGCACAACGTCAACACGAACGTGAAAGGTGTCGAAAGCACGGTCGGCACGGTCGTGTCCGATGTTGCGGGAATAACCTGTACTACCTCTTGCTCGACCACATCACACGGATACAACAAGCGCTCCATCATTACCCTTACCGCGACCCCTGCAGCGGGATATCGGTTCGGCTATTGGGACGGTTCGTGCACCGGAACCTCGACAACTTGTGAAGTCACGCTAGGAGACCTCAATGAGGTTGAGGCGGTATTCGTTCCAATTGCAGAGCTCGAAAGCTCAGTAACTGGTACCGGGCAAGGTGCAATTGCCGCGTCAGTTGGCGGCACGGCAGATGATGACCTCGCCTGCGCGCTGCCGTGCGGGAGCAGGAAGAACAAGGTTCTAGATGCCGATGCGGAGGTGACCCTAACCGCAACACCAGCATCCTCTGGAACCAAATCGCGTTTTGCGGGGTGGAAGACTGATGGAGGTGCGACATTCCCAGGTTGTTCTGATACCGGCCCCTGCACCGTTGCGCTCAGTGAATCTAAATCTATTGTCGCGAAGTTTGTTGCGATCGTGCCCCTCACTACAGCGATTGTTTCCCTTCGCGGTGGCCAAGGGAGTGTTGTCTCTTCTCAGAACTGGGCACTTGAGAATGTTGATTGCGGGCATGGCGTGGCCTCTCCGAAATGTAACAACGACTACGACCTTGACGAACTTGTCACCATTACCGCTACTCCTGCGAGCGGTTCATTCTTTGTTGGCTGGCAGGACATCACTCCAGTCGGCATGACCTACCCTCCGCTGCGCAACCTTTTCGGGTTTGTGTATGCGCCGTACCTCGTTTCGTGGGCGCTCGAACCAGTCGCTGCGGCAGGCTGCACCACAGATCCAACGTGCACCGTGACCATGTCGCAAGCCCTTACGATGGAGGCAACCTTTGATACTGAGCCGGCTGCGACGCCCACACCAACCCCACCACCTTCAGCCCCTGAGTGCACGACATTCTCGGCGAGTGGTCTTGAAGGTGAGGTACCTCATACGGTGAACTTCTACGGACCAGCTGCAAGCGAAACGATTGATAGCTGGGCCTGGGACTTCGGCGACGGAGAAACTTCCACGCTGCAGGAGCCGGCACACACCTTCACCTCTGTGGGCACGTTCACGGTGAGCCTTACGGTTTCTGGCCCAGGTGGTTCGACGACCTGTACAGAAACGCGTTCCGTGATCGTCTCGGAACCAGCCCCATCACCAACCCCAACCCCGTCCGACGAGGCAACCCCAACCCCATCTAGCGAACCAACCCCGACGCCTTCCGACGAGCCGACACCAACCCCGTCGCTGGACCCAACTGCCTCACCAGAAGCCTCCCCAACGCCGGAGCCGAGCGATCCAATCGAGGGACCACCATCGACAAGTCGCGAATCAGGGGTGAATGGATTGACGTTGGCACTCCTACAGCTCGCGGCAATCTTCGCGCTCCTTGGCGCTGGACTTCGTCAGCAACGATCAAGCCGTAGAGGTGTTGCCCGCTCCTCCCGCCGGTAGAACGGGAGTGTTTCGGGGTGCATAAATGCCATACACTCTGCATAGCAACGCGCGTTCTGCGTGGGCGAAATTGGTAGAGGTGAGGCTGTGGACGCAACGGAGATCCTGAAGAGCAACGCCGCGGTGACCGCGGCCGCCGATGCCGCCTGGGTGAATCCGCGCGATCCAGCAAAGGCTCTTGGGCCCGATGGGCTGCCGCTCCGCAGCCGTCGCGCGCCGAAGTGGGCCGATGTGCCGAACGAGCAGTGGGACGACTGGCGCTGGCAGCTGAGCAACCGCGTCAACTCGCTCGAAGAGATCGGCGAAATCCTTGAACTGACCGACGACGAACGCGAAGGCCTCTCTGCCGAAGGGAAGTTCCGCGTTGACGTCACCCCGTACTTCATCAGCCTGATCGACCCGAAGGATCCGAACGATCCGATTCGACGCCAGGTGATTCCAGTCGGCTCAGAGCAGCAGGCATTCACCGCGATGATGGAAGACTCGCTCGGCGAGGATCGCCACTCTCCCGTGCCAGGTCTCGTGCACCGCTACCCCGATCGCGTGCTGATGCTCGTCACCACGCAGTGCGCCTCGTACTGCCGCTACTGCACACGCAGCCGCATCGTGGGTGACCCAACACAGAACTTCAACAGCAAGGATCACGAGGCGCAGCTCGAGTACCTGCGCCGCACGCCGCAGGTGCGCGACGTGTTGATCAGCGGTGGTGACGGGCTCACCCTTGCGCCGAAGCTCTTCGAGAAGATCCTGCGCGGCCTGCGCGAAATCCCGCACATCGAGATCATTCGCATCGGTTCACGCGTGCCGGTCTTCATGCCACAGCGCATCGATGACGAGCTCTGCGAGATGCTCGCCAAGTACCACCCACTCTGGATGAACCTGCACTTCAATCACGCGCAGGAGATCACCCCAGAGGTGTCGCGCGCCGTCGACAAGCTCACGCGCGCCGGCATTCCGGTTGGCAATCAGTCGGTGCTG